>NZ_CEYAVF010000002.1:65482-179640 GCF_982785585.1 Reinekea sp.
CCCAGGGGTATTGCTGCGGCCCGGTCATCAGGTTACCGCCTGGGCCGCTGCCGGCCTGCACAGAATAGTTCAGGCGATTCAGTTGCTGCAGGATAATGTGACTATCCGGATCGACATCAAGGACCGGTCGAACAAAACGTTGTTGACTGATATTTTCAGCATAGAATTCAACTCGTTCAACACGCCTAACCTGCCCTGCAATGGACACAAATGCAGGGCTTTGCACGAGCTGGCTGATGGTCCATTGGCCCTGATCGGTTTGAGGGAGCAGAACATGGTTGGCAAGCCATTGTGCATCAGCAACCCAGGCTAATTTATTGGCGGGTGATATGGCTTTGGCAGCGGACCTGTCGCGTCGATTGGCTTGACGTTTTAGTGCCTGGCCAACCCCGTCTAGAACCTCGCCGTAGACCTGACTCACCTTACCGTCATCTGATAAGCGCACAGCAAGGATTGCAGCGGAAACGTCCACTCCGGCGAATACCTGCTGCAAATGGACAATATCTGGTGAAGTATAGGAGGGGGTTATGTTGCGAAACTGTACGTTTGAATCTACCCCAAGAATGTGGCGTACTTCTTGATGGAGAGTTATTTCTCCTAGAACGTCTCGGTCCGATGGGTAAATAGCTTCCGGATGGTTTTGGTATGGGCCAGTCTGATGGATCGGATTAAGGTTGGACCCGACCGTTATTGATACGAATACGAAATAAAGGACAAAGAGAAATATCCAGGGCCTTAAGTCAATAACATCGATAGATAGAAGACAGTTTTTGCCAGCAATAGGTTCCATCCTTTTTGTCCTTGATTTTCCATAATCAGTTCAATAAGAATATCTATCACTAAAATCAGATACTTTTTTGCTGGTCTTTGTGTTTTTTATAATTGTGAAATAATTCTAATACCAAGGGTTGTGAAAAAACGTGAAGTATATCTAAATATTTATTATTCTTTGGACACCCCTGCTCCAACCTAATATAGTTTATCCTTTTCCTTAAAACAGAATCAACTTAAAACGCGACAGTATAGGTGCAAAATAGGGTGAATAATTTTGCGTCGCGTTGATGCCCAACTTCTTCCGAAGCAGTTGGTCGTAAAAAAACTACAAACATCAAGACCTGATAGGCCAAGGCTGCCAATATTTTTTTGCCACCAGCGCCTTGAAATGTTTCACTCAGAAACAATTTTTGTTTACTCTGAAATTGCTACAGCAAATGCCCCACCTTAACAAAAATCAGCGCGCCTTCATCCTGGGTAAAAGGCGTATGTTGACTTAGGTGTGGTGACCGTATCCAAGAGCCGGCCGGATACCGTCCGTGTTCGTCATGGAACACTCCCGACAAGACAAATATCTCTTCCCCGCCCCAGTGTCGGTGGGTTTGAAATAGGGTATTGGGTGCCCACTTAACCAGCGCCACATGCTCACCTTCAAAGTCGTGCAGCGCCATTACGGTCAGACCCTCAACCAGACCTTGCCGCCATGGCACTGCATGGGTATCAATATGCTTTTGCTCGGTGTCACGCGCGTCAAATTGATTGAGCTTTACCAAGATGGTCGCGCCGGCTGCGCCGATGATCGGCGTGTGGGAGGTGCCGACGGGATTGCGCACATAGGATCCGGCCGGGTATTCGCCATACTCATCGGCAAAAACACCGTTGAGCACGAAGAACTCCTCACCGCCGCCATGGACATGCGCCGAAAATTGACTATTTGGTGCGTAACGCACCACCGTCGTGGCGCGCGCGATTTCGCCACCGACGCGATCCAGCATCATTCGATCAACACCCGGCAGCGGTGACGCTTGCCAGCGGTAGTCTTCAGGCCGAACAATGGCCGGCTGACTGAAGTCGCCGTGAATCAAGGTATCCTGTGCCATCGTATTCTGAGTTCCAGCTTTCAATTATAACCCCTGCATGCGAAGTAAACGTTGAGCAAATAGATTGCCGCCAAACAATGGGCCAATGGCTAGGCCGAATGGTTCGCCATATAATTTTCATCAAACACCTTGGCCTCAGTCTAGGCTTAGCAGGCGAATGTTCTGGCTTGATTACGAGCACGTCACTGCGCCGATCACTCGGCGGACTCAACCTTAGGCTCCGCCGGTCTCGCCAACATGCGTATTAGATCGCGCCATGTCACGATACCAACTGCCTTACCCGCATCGTTAACAATTGGCAGGCAGGATATAGGATGCTGGTTCAAGACATCGATAGCGTCGCGAATGCTAGCGTCTTGGTGCAAGGTGATCGGATTGCGGGTCATAATCTGGTGCACCATTTTTTTTAAGCAGGCTAGATCTCTGGACGTCGCATCAAGGCTGTCAACGTCTGGGCTGAGTACTCTTAACAGATCACGGTCTGACAGTACGCCGGATAAATTACCTCGATCCACCACCAACAAATGATGAAATTCGTGTTCATCGAACAGGTATTTTACATGACTAACTTTGTCATCCATGGTTACGGTGACGATATGTTTGGTCATAAAACTATTAACTTTCATACACATCTCCGGTGAGGGGGTCGATTAATCTGCTACCGCTGCCACAAAGGCCATCTCGACCAGATAGGCCGGATTGGCCAATTCGACTTTCAGGCAAGCCCGACTGGGTGCTGAGTCTGCCGGCAACCAGGCCGACCAGACGTCATTGAGGGCACCAACATTGGCAAAGTCAGTAATATAGATCGTCACTGAGATGAGCTGGGACTTATCGCTACCCACCTTGGCCAATGTTTGTTCGGCCTGGGCCAATAACTGTTGCATCTGGCCGGTCATATCTGCACTGGCATCATCGGCAACGTCGACAAAATAGGCTACGCCGTTAAACACCGTAATGTCAGACCAACGTGCGCTGGGGTTGATGCGTTGAATGGTCATATTAGCTTCCAATCGATTCAATAGTTAGGGATGGGCCTTTCGCCCTAAAATGAGGCATATAAAAAAACCGGGCCTAAGCCCGGATCAGTTTAGCATTTAGAGTACTTTGTACAATCGTCCAGTCTAAATTACATCCGCTCCAGGCTGCCATCGGGTTCGAAATCGGACACCGACAGCGGGCTGTTATTTTGAATGTATTCAACCAACATATCGGCATCCACAAAACCCGTGTTAACAAAGTTAGCGTGGTCGCTAATTTTCGGATAACCGTCACCGCCGGAGGCCATAAAGGAATTGACCGCGATGCGATAAGATTGGTTCATGTCGATGGCCTTACCGGCCACGGTCATGCGGGTGATTTTGCCTGCAACGGTACGGATCTCGGCCCCTGAAATCTGCGCAAACGCGCCGCTACCAGCGGCCATATTCACTGCGGCGGTCAGGTACTCGGTTAGTTCTTGACCGGAAAAATCCACATAGGTCAGGATATTCGCAAAGGGTTGAACCGTTAAGACGTCCTTATAGGTAATTTCACCCGCTTCCATGTCGGCGCGAATGCCACCGGAGTTCATAATACCCACATCGGCCTTGGTCTTGACCATCTGTGCCTTGGCAATCAACACGCCGAGATTGGTGGCACTGTTGCGCACGATATTGCGGTCACCGACAAAGAGTCCGTCGGATTGGCCAATCACAGTACCCAGTGCCGCACTGCCCTGCTTCTGATAGGAGGACAACATGGCCAACATGCCCAAATCTTGCGCAATTTCGGCTTCTTGCAGCACATAGCTGCTGTTGCCGGCATCGTCCTTGACCCTATCTTTTAGATTGACCGGGATCAGTTTGTAATCGTAACCGGTAATATCGCCATTCTTAATAACCAAATCGAGTCGACCAACATACTTGCCCCATTCATGGGCTTGCAGTATCAGGGTATTGTTTTGCACATCTGGCTTGAACAGCGGTACTTGACTGTGCCCGCCGACTATTACATCAATGCCCGAGACGGCCCGCGCGAGCGAGACATCGCCCGGTGCATTGCCACCGAAACTGGCGTCGTCGTAGTGGCCCATATGGGTCACGGCGATCACCAAATCGGCTTTCTTATTCAAAGCGGGAATCAGTTTTTCGGCCACTTCTATGGGCGTTTTAAATTCAAGGTCAGAGATAAACTCCGGATTACCGATCTTTTGCGTGTCTTCGGTCGTGAAACCTACCACGGCAATGCGGTTACCCTGCACTTCAAACATCTGATAGGCGGGGAATAGAGTCTTATTAGTGCCTTTTAAGTAGATATTGGCCGACAAAAACGGGAAGTCTGCCCATTCGGCCTGCTTCATCAAGACTTCACGTGAGTTATCAAATTCGTGATTACCAATGGCCATGGCGTCATAGCCGAGCATCGTCATACCCTTAAAGTCGGGCTCGGCATCGAGCAGGTCCGACTCCGGTACACCGGTATTAATATCACCGCCGGATAACATCAGTACGGACCCGCCTTGCGCTTCAACCTCCATGCGGATGCGTTCGACTAAGGTCATTCGTGCCGACATGCCATACTCGCCGCGGCTGTTTTGCCAAAAGCGACCGTGATTGTCATTGGTGTGTAATAGGGTTAAGCGGTATTCCTGATCGGTGACATATTGGGTCCCGGTGCTGGCACAGCCAACTAATATCAAGGAAGAGGCTAACAGGCTCAGGGGGGCTACAGTCCATCTTTTCATGCTGAATCTCCAGGTAAGGAATTTAGTGATATGGTCGCGCCATCCAACCTAACAAGGCCGAATAGGTCACGGGTCATTCAAAAAAATTATCTCGCGCTACGGCTCAATCAAAAAGTACTCATGAATTCCAACCCCGCATCACGCTGCCGTTCAGCATTGGATTGGGCTGAACGGCGGCGCAAAAACTCCGTTTACAACGGTTATTGTCCGCCGCACACAGGGAAGAGGCCCGACCAACTATTTAGCTGACCGTTTGTTCAGATTGCTTAACTTGAGCCAAGCATAGATTCATGTCAAGCCAGAAGGGTATTTTACCGAAAATTTGTGAAGAAATGATGAACGCTGCGCTTTGCCAGCGTTCAGGACATTCGCGGGACTAGGCCAGGGCGAGCTTCGCCGGCCGTTCTTGGATGGGCCAATGCAGGGCCGCGGCGACCAGACCCAATACAATACCTAAGTACCAGATGCCATCATAGTTACCGTAGTGTTCGTAGAGGTAGCCTCCCAGCCAGACGCCGCTAAAACTGCCGAGTTGATGGCTGAGGAAGACAAAACCATACAGAAAAGCCATATAGCGGGTTCCGAAGAAGGTAACGACCAGACCCGAGGTGGGGGGGACGGTAGCCAGCCATAGGAAGCCCATAGCAGCACTAAACATAAGAATACTAGTCAAGGACACCGGGATTAAGACAAAGGCCGATATGGCAACCACCCGTGCCAGGTAGATACCCGCCAAGATCAGATGTTTGGGTCGCTTACCACTTTGCACGCCGGCAATATAGGCGCCAAAAACGTTGAACAGGCCAATAAGGCTGATACTCCAGGCGCCCACCTTAGCTTCAAAGCCTAGATCGAGGAGATAGCTGGGCATATGGACGGTAATAAAGGCGATGTGAAAACCGCAGACAAAAAAACCGAACACCAACAGGGTGTAAGATCGAACCTTCAAGGCACTGATCAGGGTCGACCAGAGTGATGGCTCAGCAACCGAAGGCCCGCCCGCGGATGGCTTGACTTCCCGACTGCCACTGAACGGCGCCAGGGGAATGGCTAAAAGCGCCATCACAAAGGCTGAAGCGGCGAGAATTTTTAATGACGGATACATGCCGAAGGCTTCGATCAGACCCTGCATCAAGGGCACAATCAAAAATTGGCCAAAACTGCCCGCGGCAGTACCAACCCCCAGGGCCCAGCTACGCTTGTCTTCTGGAACGGCGCGCACAATGGCCGGTAACACGATACCAAAGGAGGTCCCGGCAATTCCGGCACCCACCAGAAACCCAGCCGTCAGGATGATCTGCCATTCGGTCTCAGCCACCGACATGCCCCACATGCCCGCGGCATAGAGCACCACGCCCGCGACAATAACCTTTAGGTTACCAAAGCGGTCGGCCAGTGCTCCGGCAAAAACGGCGACCACGCCCCAGGCGAGGTTTTGCGTGGCAAGGGCGAGTGATAGCACATCTCGCCCCCAGCCTCGGGCACTGCTCAACGGTTGTAAAAACAGTCCAAAGCCGGAGCGATAACCAATTGACAGCATCAGTAATAAACAGGCGGCCAAGAGCACTCGGCGGTATTCGGTTTTACTGAGATTCATCGTGGTTCTATCCAAAAAGATCGGGGGGAGGCAGCATACGCCGGTTTACACAAAGATGACACGAAAGGACAAGGTCTATAAGGAATTATCGGGCGTTATGCGGGGTTTACAGGGCGTCGACTCAAGGGCCCGTTACTGTAAAGAAGGAGTGGGTCGAGTCGTTACTGACTGGAGCTGCTAAACCGTCAGCTGGTCGACTCTTCCGACCAAACCCAGCGCACAGGTTCGCCGAAATCGTCGAAAATCCAGGTTTTCTTTGGTTTGCGATGCTTAACTAAGGGTTTTTTTTTTGACTGTTTCCGCGCATCAATCGCCGCCACGACATCGGGTAAGGGTGTGCGAGACAAGGCTTTTTCACCTTCGGACGTTTTGAACGGGTTGATCCAAGGCTTATCCGGAGAAAGTCCACTCTTCCCGCGTTCCACCTGGCTAATATTTCCACCATGGGTCAAGAAGGCTGCGACTTCGTCGGCCAAGTCGGATTGAATATCGTGTTTGCTGCGTGTGCTCTTCATATCGGGTCAATTTTGCCATCAAACGAAGCAATACTGTAACACTAATGGGGACCAATTTCGACTAGCAGGACACAAACTGAGAGATTTACCGCCCCTGCCCAAAGACCGCATAAAGCAGGGTAGGTTTTGCGACTCGAACAGGGTAGATTATCAACTGATTTTTGCGCTAACTCGGCCCTATGGCCCTATATGCCTCTATGGACCCCTTATGATTTTGAAGTTTCGAACAGGTTTTCGTGTTACCCCGGTATTGTTAAGCCTCAACCTGCTAATGTTTTTAGCAGTGGTGGTGCTCAATGGCAACTTTTCACAGTTTTCCGCGCAGAGCTTGCTGGCACTGGGCGCTAACTATTCCAATTTTGTCGTACAGGGCGAGTGGTGGCGATTTTTCAGCAGCATATTTTTGCATCTCGGCCTGATGCATTTGGTCTTCAACAGCGCCTCCCTGTTTGTCTTGGGCCGGTTTATTGAGCCCCTCCTCGGGTCAGCGCTTTTTCTGCTGGTGTATCTGGCATGCGGTTTGGCGGGCAGTTTCGCGAGCTATCTGTTTAATCCAGGCGTGATCAGTGCCGGTGCCTCTGGCGCCATCTTCGGTCTATTTGGTATTTTTGTCGCGGTGCTGCTGAGCAATATAGTGCGTCCGGACCTGCGCAAGGAATGGCTGAAGAGTATTGGCGCGGTGTTGGCGATCAACTTGGGCCTAGGCCTATTTCTGCCCATCGATAACTCGGCCCACCTGGGTGGCCTGGCCTGCGGTGTTCTAATGGGTTTGCTGCTGTTGCCGTGGATGCGCAGCCGCCTGCGCAGACTGCTCAATAACGATTTAACTCTACGCTAGGCGCTCGGGCGGCTTTTGAGTTCGGCTATTTGCGCGTCCTTGGCCAACCAAAGCTGGTGTAACCAAAGCTGGAACGCTTTTTTGTCATCGCGGTTATCAAGATAATCCATGCTGATAAAGGCAGCCGGTATCTCCACGTGCCGCATCCGGATCGACACCCTACCGACTCGACCGCAAGCCAGATCCCAAAAGCTGGGCGGCTGGTTTTGGTACACGATGGTGGTGTCGATCATCGATGAAAATCGCGCACCCAGAGCTTGGATCGCAAAGGCGATACCACCGGCCTTGGGCCGCAGCAAATGCTTGTAGGGGGACTTCTGACGTGCCTGTTTGTCCGGGCTAAAACGAGTCCCTTCGAGAAAGTTAACGATGCTGGTTGGGGTGTGGGAGAACTTCTCACAGGCTTTGCGGGTCGCGATCAGGTCATCATTGGCCTTTTCTGGATGTTTGGCTAGAAAAGCGCGCGAGTGGCGCTGCATAAAAGGATAGTCCATCGCCCACCAGGCTTGGCCGACGATCGGCACCTTGGCCAACTCTTTTTTGATAAAAAACTTTAATAGGGGAATTTTACCCTGGGTGACATGGAACAGCGCAAAGATATCGACCCAACTCTGATGATTTGAAACCACCATGTACCACTGGTCGAGTGACAGCTCCACTTCATTCTCGATGTCCCATTCAATCCGCTGGACGTTTCGCATCCACCAGAGGATCACCCCCAGCCAGACATTAGCAACACCGATAATGGCCGGGTTAACCAGCTTAACTCGCAAACGTTCTGACAACACCAGGCGCCAGAAGACACAGGTAAAGACAAAAATACCGATAATCAAGGTATGAACCACCAGCAACAGCATGGCAATCACACCCATAATATTATTAAACACTGCTTTCACGCGCACACTCCCCTTTGTGGGGGAAGGTTTTAACGATTTGTTTAGCAAGATGCAACCACTTTATCGTTTGCAGGGATGAACAACCGTTGTACCGGTTCGGGATCGAGGCTACCCTAGCTTTTTTTTCAGGCAGTGATCCCGATGTTCGATACCCTCTGGTGGCTAACCGCTGCTGCGTTATTTTTAGGCTGCGTGGTTCAAACGGCACTAGGCTTTGGCATGGCGGTGGTCGCGGCGCCCATTATTGTGCTTTATCGCCCCGAGTGGGTGCCGATCATTCTCACCATCGTCGCCTTGGTCCTGAGCCTGCAGAATGCTTGGAACCAACGCAGCGGCATCGAATGGCGCTTTATTAGCCCCGCGATGATCGGTCGGCTCCCAGGTACTTTTGCTGGTGCCTGGATCCTGACCCTACTACCAGTGCAATTGCTGCAAATTTTAGTTGCCGGCATGGTCTTTGTAGCGATATTTGTGACCGCCTTTGCCAAGCCGTTCCCGGCCACCATGAGCAACCTCTCCATTGCCGGCTTTATTTCCGGCATTACCGGCACCACCACCTCGATCGGCGGCCCGCCGATCGCATTGGTGATGCAACACGGCAAGGGCCATAACACCCGGGCCAACTTGTCGATCTACTTCGCCTACAGCTGCATCACATCGTTGGTCAGTTACCAAATGCTGGGCCTGATGACAGCCAATCTGTGGCTCACGGGCCTGTCTTTTATACCCGCTGCCGGACTGGGTTATCTGTTGGGTAAGTCGGCCCGGCCTTGGGTCGATCGTCATTACCGGCCAATGCTACTAATGATATGCTCATTTTCGGCGTTGATCGCGTTCTATGGCGCGGTGTTTCACTGAGGGTAGAGGCACAGCCGGGGGTACTTGCAGGGCATCGATATCAATCGAAGAGCAGCGACTGATCAGTGTGCCTGGCCGTGCCACTGCACGGCGGCCGCTTTAAATTCGGCAAACACCGTCTGCCCCACAACCAATTCCAGGCGCTGCCGGGACCAGAGTGAGATGGTCGCGCTAAAGCGCTGTTGGTCCAGCCGCAAGCCAACCACAACGCGCTCACCGTCGATTGACACCAGACTGTCCACCGTTGCCTTGAGCCGATTGACCATTGAGGTCTGATGTTGATCGCCTAAGGCGATACTGATTTCAGATGCCTCAAGACTGATACGGGCATTGCCCGGCTGCCAGCACTCGGGCACGGCCAAATACAGCGATTGCCTATCGACCAGAACGGCCAGAAAACCCTTAGTAAGCTGCTCTGCTGTGCCCGACAGGGTGGTCATGCCGCCCTCGCTGCTAACCCGATTGAGTTGATCGAATAGATTCGGCTGATAACTGCCGGTTAGCTGATCCACTGAGTAGGCACTGTCGCACAAGATCCGTTGCGGGCTGTCATGATGGCTGGCGAGTAGCAGGCCCGCACCGGTGCGTCGACAGTAGTCGGCAACCACGTCACAGGCTCTTACTCTGCTCAGGGCATCGAGCGCGGCAAAGGATTCGTCCAATAAGAGCCAAGCCGGTTGACTCATCAGGGTGCGCAAGAGCGCAACCCGCTGCTGTTGACCGCCGGACAGCGCAGCACAGGATTGTTGCCACAGATCGGTCAGATCCAAGGCCTCGGCCCATTCCCGCATCGGTAAGGCTTGGCTATTGGGTCGAAACCGAGCGCCGAAGTGCACCGTCTGCTCGACCCGATGGTGGGCAAACATCACCGGCTGCTGATGCACCAGGCTGCAGGGCGACTGCCAGGCTCGGCCGAGCGTTTTTCCGGCGATATCGATCTGCGCTTCGGGCATGTGATCTAGGCCCGCTAGCAGACGCAACAATGTGGTCTTGCCGGCGCCACTGGCACCGAGCAAGGCAACCCGTTCACCGGGTGCAAATTGGCCTTGGAGGTCGAGTTGTTGGCCACGCCAATGGCCCTGAATGGAAAACTTCATCCGCCAATCCTCACGACACTCTGATGATTCCAGCGATAGAGGCAGAACAATACCAGCAACGAGCTCAGTACCAGACCAGCGGCCAACTGATGGGCCAGCGCATAGTTCAGGCTTTCAACCTGATCGAACAGCAAAATAGACAGCACCTGGGTCTGACCCGGTATATTGCCACCGATCATCAGCACCACACCGAATTCGCCCACCGTATGGGTAAAACCCAACACCGAGGCGGCGATGAGGCCCGGCATCGCCAGCGGCAGGCGAATAGCCCAGAAGGTTTGCCAAGGATGAGCGCCCAGGGTGTGCGCCGCCTCGGCGATAAGCGGCCCCTGGCCTTCAAAGGTCCGTTGCAGCGGCTGGACCACGAACGGCAAGGAATAGGCCATCGAACCGATTACCAGCCCCCAGAAACTAAAGGCCAGACTCTGACCAAATAACTCAACCCAAGCGGCCCCGATGCGACTGTTGGGCGACATAATCAGCAGCAGATAAAACCCCAACACCGTCGGCGGTAACACCAATGGCAAGGCCACTAAGGATTCTATCCAGGGTTTAGCGCGCGAGCGCGTTGAGGCCAGCCAAGCCGCCAGCGGCAGACAAATAAGGAGCAACAACAGGGTTGTGGTGCCGGCCAGGCGCAGGGTGAGTCCGATCGCATCCAGAATCATGGCTCAACTGGCTCCCCATTGCCCGGTTCACGATAACCCATGTCGCGCAGCATCTGGATCGCTTCGGTGCTTTGTAAAAAGGCGAGGAGCCGCCGAGTTTGCTCGGAGGCGCGCAGCACTATGACCTGTTGTTCCAATACCGGATAGAGCGTTGGATCGATGGCCTGCGCCCCGGGCAGATCTTGGGCCACTGAGGCCGCGGTTAGACCCACCGTGGCTAAATTAAGACTGAGATATTGGCGGGCTTGGCTAACATTATTGGCCCGTACCCGGGTACCGCTAAAGCCCAACCGATCCAATAGCTGATCGGCGGCGGCACCATAGGGCGCTTGCAGCGGATTGGCGATAATCACTCGGCCGGCGTAGTCATGCAGATCGTCTAATGTCTGGACCGCAGGGTCCTGGGTGACCAGCACCAGAGCACCCAGGGCATAGGTTGTGACACGGTCCGCAGGCAGGTTCAGTGCATCGCGCAAGTGTTGTGGATGGGCTCGATCCGCGGCAAAGAAAACATCAAAGGGCGCGCCCGCCAAGATCTGCTGAGACAGCACTCCGGTTGAGGCCGAAACCAGTCGCATCGACTGGCCCGTAGCGGTGCTAAAGGGGTCGCTCAGAGCCGACAATACCGGCTTAAAACTCGCGGTCACCGCCACGGTCAGGGGCGCCTCGGCCCAGACCCCAGCACTCAACAGCCAGCCACAAAATAGCAGGCGCACTACCATTGGTCGGCCTTGTCGGCGTCGCTGAGCTTGGCCTCGAGCCAATGTTCGCCCCGTTCGGTGTTCTCTTTCTTCCAGATCGGCGCTCGGGTCTTGAGCCAATCCATAATAAATTGTGCACCGGCAAAAGCGGCGTCCCGATGAGGACTGGCCGTGGCGACAAAGACGATCTGCTCGCCCGGAGTCAGTTGCCCGACCCGATGAATCACCCGCACCCGGCTAAGCGGCCAGCGCGTTTGCGCCTCGCTGACAATAGCCATCAGGCTCTGTTCGGTCATCCCGGGATAGTGTTCCAGGGTCATGGCATAGACCGCCTCACCCTCGTTGAGATCGCGCACCCGGCCGACAAAAAACACCACGCCACCGTCGGCGCTGTTGTGCGCACAGATACGGTCGTATTCATCTTGCACCGAAAAATCGGCCGTCTGCACGGCGATATGAATCATCCGCCGGTCACCGGTGGAAACAGCGCCACCTCATCACCGACCTGCAAGGTCAGGTCGCCATTGACCAGGTTCTGATTGACCGCAAGCAACAGGTTGCGTTCCAAAGCCGTCTGCCAATGCGGATATTGGCCAATGAGAAAGGGCTTGAGTTGGGCCAGGGTCGTGACATCGGCGAGCGCAACCTGCACCTCGGCGGTGGCCAATTCTTCCCGCAGACGGGCAAAAAATTTCACTGTAAAGGTCATCTTAGGATTCCTATGCGAGCCATCGCCCCGATTTTCCGCCGGTTTTTTCCAGTACCCGCAAACCGTCGATGCGCATCGCCGGGTCGACCGCCTTGCACATATCGAACAGGGTCAGCGCTGCCACGGATGCCGCTGTCAGGGCCTCCATCTCAACACCGGTCTTGCCGTCGAGCTTGCACAGGCTGGTGATCCGTACGCGCTGTTGATCGGCCTGCAACTCCAGATCGACGGTGACCTTGGTCAACATCAGTGGATGACAGAGCGGGATCAGATCGCTGGTGCGTTTGGCGGCCATAATACCGGCCACTCGAGACACCCCGAAAATATCGCCCTTATGATGATCGCCGCGCTGAATCAGGCCTATGGCTTGGCTGTTGAGCAGCACATAGACCTCGGCTCGGGCCTCACGCAGGTTGCTGCTTTTGCTGGAGACATCGACCATATTGGCTTCACCAGCGGCATTGATGTGACTGAACTCAGTCATGCTCGCGTCTCACATAGGTCGCTGTCGGTCTGCTTTAAATGCATGACAAAGTTACAGGGTTTGTGGCTGGCATCGAGTTGACTGGCCAAGATGCCATCCCAGCCGGTGCGGCAGGCGCCGGTCGAACCGGGCAGACAGACCACCAGGGTGCCATTGGCCAACCCGGCTAAGGCCCGACTCTGAACGGTCGAGGTGCCGATATCTTGATAAGACAGTTGACGAAACAACTCGCCAAACCCATCAACCTGCTTTTCCAACAACACGGACACCGCCTCCGGGGTTGAATCGCGACCGGTAAAACCGGTCCCGCCGGTGATGATTACCACCTGGGTGTCGCGCGATGCGATCCACTTGGAAACCTGATAGCGAATCTGAAAAATATCATCCTTTTCGATGCGCTGTTCGCTCAGCTTATGGCCGGCCGCCAGGGCGCGTTCAACCAGAAGAGCACCGGAGGTGTCATTGCTCGCGTCACGAGTATCGGACACCGTAAGGACGGCAATAGACAGGGGTTCGAAGGACTTGGCTGCATGACTCATGGGTGTAACTCTCCTGCCAGAAAATGGCGCCATTGATCGGGCGTATTGATGTTGGTTAGTTCGTTTTGATAGGGCTCCGGTGCAAGCCATTGACCGTCCTGATGCTCGATCAGGGCGGTAACCGAACGCGGCCCCTCCGGATCTGCCAGCCAGCGCGCCAGCAGCTGGGCGATAGCCGGCGAGTTGGGCACATAGAGCGGCATCGGATGCCCGACAAAGGCGCTAAGCCGCTGTTTTTCAGCGCCCTGGCGCGCCAAATACTGCACTGCTGCGCTACTTAAAGACGGCATATCAACCGGCACCACCACAAAGCCCTCAAGGTCCGGACACGCGGCACAGGCCGAATCGATCCCGGCCAACGGGCCCGGGTAATCGGCAAAACGATCGCTCAGACCGCACAGCACTCGAGAGCCGGCCCGTTCGAACCGATGGCGCTGCCAGCTGAGCAAGCTTTGGCCGGCCCAAGCCAGGGTCGCCTTATCCTGTCCCATCCGGGTGCTGCGGCCACCGCTGAGTAATAGGATCGCCGCGCTCATCTAACCGCCTATCTGACTCAGGTTGGCCATGGCCCCGCTATTATGGTCGATCAGCGAGTGGCCGGCACTTTTATCGCCCAAATGGTGAGTCACCGCCTCGACCAGCCCTGAGAGCGGAACGCCCGGCTGCAATAGGGGCCGCAGATCGATGCCCTGCTCCGAAAACAGACACAGATGCAGTTTACCCAGACTGGAGACACGCAACCTGTTACAGGTGGCGCAGAAATCTTTGCTGTACGGCATGATCAGACCAATACGACCGACAAAGGCCGGATGCCAAAACTCTTGAGCGGGTCCGTCTGCCAACTTACGGGCCACCGGCTGCCAACCATCGACCAATAGGCGTTCTTTAATGGTCGCGCCGCTGATATGGTGTTGGCGGAAAAAAACTTGCTGGTCAGCGGTTTCCATCACTTCAATAAAGCGTAAGGTGACCGGGTTGGTGCGCAACCAATGCAGCACCGCACTCATGTCGTCATTGATGTCTTTCATCAACACCGAATTCACCTTGACCGCCAAACCCAAGGCCTTGGCTTCGGTAATGCCGGCGAGTATTTCCGGCAGTCGGTCATGACCGGTAATACGTTGAAATTCGTTCGGATCGAGTGAGTCGATCGACACATTGAGCTGGGTCAAACCCGCATCGGCCCAGGTCTTAATCCGCTGAGGCAACTTATAGCCATTGGTGGTCAAGGCCACCGTTTGGATGCCTTCAATTGTATGAATACGCTCAATAATCTCCGGCAAGTCATTGCGCAGGCTGGGCTCACCGCCGGTAAGGCGGATCTTTTGCGTGCCCATGGCGGCAAAACCACGGGCCACCTGGGTGAGCTCATTGGGTGACAAAAACGCCTCGTCCGGCCGGCCCTGATAGCCGTCGGGCAAGCAGTAGTCGCAACTGAAGTTGCAGACATCGGTCACCGACAGGCGCAGATAATAAAATCGACGCCCAAACGTATCTTGTAACATTGTTCACCTTTCCAAAGTCGGGAGGCCCTGCCGTTTCCAGCTCGAACCCTGTCGCTCTATGCGAGGTGGCCGTGACATATAAGATTGGCGGGGCCAACCGAACGTAGTACAGGGTCACTCGGTGTAAATGCAGTTAAGTGCGTCGTCAACGGCTTAAGTTAGGCACCCCTAAGCGGCAAAGGACTTGAGCCTCATCATACCCATTGCCGGTCTTGCTGGCCAGTAAAGCCCCCTCTCGGGGAGGACTCTTGGCAGGCGTATTAGGCGAGTTTAGACATATTTGAGGTTTTCCTGGTTAACGCCTGCGTCATCAACCGGTTTGGCCGGCACATGCAAGCTGGCTTTAAGCTGCGCCCCGGCGTAGGAGTTAAGATGCACATCAAAGCCCCAGAGACGATGGACATGTTTGAGCACCTCTTCGCAGTCCTTGTTCAAGGGGATGTTATTATGCCGGGTGTGCTTTAACGTCAGTGAGCGATCACCGCGCAGGTCAACCGCCACAACCTGAATATCGGGCTCGCGCGAACTCAAATTGTATTGCTCGGCCAACGCGGCGCGCACGGTGCGATAACCTGGATCGTCGTGAATGGCACGGATCTCGTATTCCGCCTGGTCCTCGTCGTCGAATACGCAAAACAGCCGCATATCGCGCATTACCTTGGGCGACAAATACTGCTGGATGAAGCTTTCGTCCTTAAAGTTCTCCATCGCAAAGTGCAGTGTCTGAAGCCAGTCTTTCCCGGCGATATCGGGAAACCATTCATAGTCCTCCGCCGTCGGTGCCTCGCACATCCGCCGCAAGTCGTTAAAGATATTGATGCCCAGCGTATAGGGGTTGATGCCAGAGTAATATTTGGAGTCATAGGGTGGCTGGTAGACCACGGCGGCATGACTGCTGAGAAACTCGAACATAAAGCCTTCGTTAACATAGCCCCGGTCGTATAGAGTGTTCATCAGGGTGTAATGCCAAAAACTGGCCCAGCCCTCGTTCATCACCTGAGTTTGCCGTTGTGGGTAAAAATACTGGGCAATTTTGCGTACGATGCGGATCAGCTCACGCTGCCAAGGCTCCAGCAAGGGGGCATTTTTTTCGATGAAATAAAGTAGATTCTCTTGCGGTTCGGCCGGGAAGTGACTCGTTTGGCCAGTTTCATCCTCGTCTCGATGCACCGGGATGGTCCGCCACAGCAGATTCACCTGCTGCTGCATATGGGCCTCGCGCTCGGTTTGCCGTGACGCCTCTGCCGCGGCCGAAATTTGCGAGGGTCGCTTGTAGCGATCGACGCCATAGTTCTGCAAGGCATGACAGGAGTCGAGTATCGCCTCGACCGTGCCGACGCCATACCGGTTTTCGCACTGAGCGACGTACTCCTTGGCAAACACCAAATAATCGATAATGGCCGTGGCATCGGTCCAGGTTTTAAACAGGTAGTTGTTCTTAAAAAAGGAATTATGGCCGTAGCAGGCATGGGCAATCACCAGGGCCTGCATCGCCATGGTGTTCTCTTCCATCAGATAGGCAATACAGGGGCTGGAGTTGATGACAATCTCATAAGCCAGGCCCATAAAACCCCTATTGTAGTGGTTCTGAGTCTGGAGGAACTGCTTACCATAGGACCAATGATGGTAGCCGACCGGCATGCCCACCGATGAATAGGCGTCCATCATCTGCTCAGAACTGATAATCTCAATCTGATTGGGGTAGGTATCGAGCCGATATTCCCGGGCCACCTGGCCAATGATAGCGTCGAACTCACGCACCAATTCAAAGGTCCACTCACTGGAGCTGGTAATGGGTTCATGGCGCGATTCATGCGCCGGGGGCGAGGGTTTGGTCATAGCACCTTCCTTTGAAACAGGTGGCGAAACACCGGATAGATATCGCTCTGATCCACGATCTGCTCCATCGCAAAGCTATTCGGATTAGCGGCCTTAACTTGGGCGTAGGCGTGCCACAGGGCCTGGTGATCGCGCGGGGTGATTTCGATATAGGAAAAATACTGCACCTTGGCGATCAATTCTTTCTCCAGTATGCGCTGACAGGTGGGTGAGTCGTCGTTCCAGTTATCACCATCTGAGGCTTGAGCGGCGTAGATATTCCAGGCATTGGCTGGGTAACGCTCGGCAATAATCTGCTGCATTAGGCGCAAGGCAGAGGATACGATGGTGCCACCGGTTTCTCGACTGTAGAAGAATTCTTCTTCGTCTACCTCCTTGGCATTGGTGTGATGTCGGATAAAGACGACCTCAATTTTTTCGTAGTTTCGGCGCAAAAACATATAAAGCAACAGATAGAACTTTTTCGCGATATCTTTGGTGGCCTGGGTCATCGACCCGGACACGTCCATCAGACAAAACATCACCGCCGCACTGCTCGGCATCGCCTCCTTGGCGCTCAGGTTATAGCGCAGATCAAAATCATCGATAAAGGGCAAACGCCCTATCTTGGCTTGCAGGCGCTCTTTCTCCAAGATCAGTTCGGCTATTCGTTTGGGGTTCTTCAGCGCGGTCTCTTGTTGTTCTTCGAGGTCAATCAGCCTGAGCGTCTCTTTGAGCAGTCGGCGCGACTTACCACTAAGCGCGATCCGGCGGGCATGGGCATTTTTGAGCGAGCGCACCACATTGATCTTGGCCGGCACCCCAGTATTAGTAAAACCGGCGTGACGGTAAACAAAGTCGTCCAACGATTTAAGTTCTTTACGGACCAGGTTGGGTAACTCCAGATCCTCGAAGAGAAATTCGAGAAATTCCTCCTGGGTAATATTAAAGGTGAACTCGTCGAGCCCCTCACCACTATCGGATGCCTGCCCGGTGCCCCCCTGCCCTGCCCCGCCACGTGGTTTGGCAATGCGGTCACCGGAGACAAACTCCTTGTTACCCGGATTCACAATCGACCGCTGGCCACCCGGGCCATGACCGAATACCGGCTCATGAATATCCTGACCCGGAATGGAGATAGACTCGCCATGCTCCATATCGGTGATAGAGCGGCTGTTGACCGCCTCATTAACCGCGCGCTTGATATGCTTTTTATAGCGTTCCAAAAACCGCTTTCGGTTTACCGCACTCTTGTTCTTACCATTTAAGCGACGATCGACAACATAGGAGTTGACCATAGACCCTCCCGATTCAAGATGATTTACGAACCCGCAAATACCATTCACTCAACAGTCGAACCTGTTTCTCGGTATAGCCCCGCTCGACCATACGGCGTACGAAATCGGCGTGCTTTTTCTCATCGCCTTTGGACGACTTGGCGGTATAGGAAATCACCGGCAGTAGATCCTCGGTGTTGGAAAACATTTTTTTCTCTATTACCGCGCGTAACTTTTCATAACTTTGCCAGCTCGGATTGCGGCCCTCGTGATTGGCACGGGCACGCAAGACAAAGTTGACAATCTCGTTACGGAAATCCTTGGGATTGGAGATACCAGCCGGTTTCTCAATCTTCTCTAACTCGTCATTAAGCGAGCCTCTGTTGAGTATCTCTCCGGTCTCCGGATCACGATACTCCTGGTCCTGAATCCAGAAATCGGCATAGGTCACATAGCGATCAAAAATATTTTGGCCGTATTCGGAATAGGATTCTAGGTATGCCGTCTGTATTTCCTTACCGATAAAATCGACGTAGCGTGGCGCCAAAAATTCTTTCAAATGAGCCAGATAACGATCGTGAATCTCCTGCGGAAACTGCTGCTGCTCGATCTGCTCTTCTAGCACGTAAAGCAGATGAACCGGATTGGCGGCTACTTCGATCGGATCGAAGTTAAAAACTTTGGACAAAATCTTAAAGGCGAAGCGGGTCGACAGTCCGTCCATGCCCTCGTTGACACCGGCGGCATCCTTGTACTCCTGAATAGTCTTGGCTTTCGGATCGGTGTCTTTGAGATTGTCGCCATCGTAGACGCGCATCTTAGAGTAGAGATTGGAATTCTCTGGCACAGCGACCCGCGACAGGACGACAAACTGTGCCAACATCTTCAAGGTATCCGGAGCACAGGGCGATTGGCGCAGCGAGCTGTGTTCAAGCAGCTTTTTATATATATTTATTTCTTCTTGTACCCTTAAGCAATAAGGCACTTTGACAATATAGACCCGATCAAGAAAGGCCTCATTATTGCGATTATTGCGGAATTTTTGCCACTCGGATTCATTCGAGTGCGCCAAAATAGTACCACTGAAGGGTATAGCACTCATGCCTTCGGTGGCATTGTAGTTGCCTTCCTGAGTCGCGGTCAGCAAGGGGTGCAGCACCTTGATCGGTGCTTTGAACATTTCCACAAACTCCATCAGGCCCTGATTGGCTTTGCACAAAGCACCTGAGAAGGAATAGGCGTCGGGATCGTTTTGCGGGAAGTCTTCGAGCGCTCGGATATCGACTTTACCAACCAAGGCCGAAATATCCTGATTGTTTTCATCCCCCGGCTCGGTCTTCGCAACGGCGATCTGATCGGTAATCGAGGGATAGAGTTTAACCACTCGAAACTGGCTAATATCCCCACCGAACTCGTGCAAACGCTTAACCGCCCAAGGCGACATGATATGGCCTAGGTAGCGATTTGGAATCGCATACTTTTCTTGTAACACCTCGGCATCTTCGGCTGGGTCGAACAGCCCCAGGGGCGATTCAAACACCGGGGAACCTTTAATCGCATAGAACGGAATTTGCTGAATCAAGACCTTGAGTCGCTCGGCCAAGGATGACTTACCACCGCCCACCGGCCCTAGCAGATAGAGAATTTGTTTACGCTCTTCGAGCGATTGAGCCGCGTGCCGGAAATAGGCCACAATCTGTTCGATCGGCTCTTCCATGCCGTAAAATTCAGCAAAGGCCGGATAGCGGCGAATGACCTTATTGGAAAAAATTCGACTCAGTTGGCTATCGCGCGCGGTGTCGACCACCTCCGGCTCGCCAATCGCCGCCAGCATACGCTGCGGCGCGGTGGCGTAAGTCATTGGGTCGGCTTTACACAGATTAAGATATTCTTCGAGTGAGAATTCTTCGTGCCGCTTGGTTTCGTAACGCTGCTGGTAATGCTTAAATAGATCCATGTGACTCTCCTGACCGTGCATAAGTGACACCCGCTCGACGCTATAAAAACGCTCCCTTGGTGCCACGAATCCTAAATAAGAATATTCTCAAGCTTTTGTGTACTGATGAACCGACGGGTCATCCGGTGCTCAAATCCGAAAAAATTAGGCGATCAGAATGCCGTTAATGCTTTGCCATTATGAGCGTTCACGACCGAGCGGCCGGATCCTTAATCATCGGTTGATATTTACCTGCTGTTTTTCAATCTTAGTTCAGGCACGGCACAGCTGCAGAGTATTTACATTATTTTATCTGGGTTGCGCTCGGGTCGTGGCGACCTACCAAAGAGACTGTTGGGGCGAGGCTTCGGTATGCCAATCGATCGCGGCATAGCCCTGTTGTTGCAGATAGAGGTTGGCTTGGGAAAAATGCCGACACCCAAACCAACCCCGATAGGCCGACAAAGGCGAGGGGTGCGGCGCACTGAGAATTAGGTGTTTCGAGGCATCGATGAGCTGTTGTTTTTTTTCTGCGTAGGCGCCCCAGAGCATAAAGACTGTGGGCGTGGGGCCATCGCTTAGGGCCCGGATAACCGCATCGGTTAGCGCCTCCCAGCCCTGCTTGGCGTGACTGCCGGCCTGGCCCGCACTAACGGTTAAGACCGCATTGAGCAACAGCACGCCCTGCCCGGTCCACCTCGATAGATCACCCGACTCGTTGTGGATGCCCAAATCCGCCTGCTGCTCCTTAAAGATATTGCGCAAGCTCGGCGGGAGTTTTGCGCCCGGGGGCACGGAAAAACTTAAGCCCTGAGCCTGGTTAGGGCCGTGGTAGGGATCCTGGCCCAGAATCACCACCCGTACCTGTTGCGGTGCAACGCTGTCGAGCGCACGAAACCAATTCGACTTGGCCGGATAGAGGATCTGGCCGGCGCGTTCCTGCTCAAGCAGAAAGGTGGCCAGATCGTTCAATTGGGCATCGTCGACACGCGCCTCAATCAACTGTCGCCAGGCGGCGGACTGGAGCAGATCGAGCAGTGCCATCAGGCTTGCCCAAAGGGGTTGTTGGTGGCATTGACCGCCAGAGTCCTATCTGCGCTAGGGCACATGGCACGGCTCTTAAGCCTGAAGGCGATAACGCGAGGCATTGACTAACTCCATGGCAGCGGTAAGGGTCCACCCTAAGATCGAATCTAGAGATCGCCAACTATGCTACTAGAAAAACGCGGCGCCGATAAGTGCTACCAGGGTGAACCCGATCTTGAGCAGTGTCCGAGCGTCGGTGTGCAACCGTGGAATGCCTGGGCCGTGCTCCTGGCGCCGGTGGTGGACCTGATCACCGGCGTCGAGCGACTCCGGTGACAATCCTGCCAATTAGGGAGGGGTTAATTTCAGCGTCGTTAGGGTGTACTCGCGGACTCGCTTCAGCAGCTCTATATCGTCTACTAACACCTGACCGTATGAGGGCACCATGGCGTGTAACTTTTCCAGCCAAGCCTCACTGGCCATCTGTGTCGGAAAACTCGTCTCGAGAATACCGATCATCGTGTCCACTGCCGTAGAGGCGCCGGGCGAGGCACCAAGCAGCGCGACCAGGCTACCATCGGCCGAACTGATCACCTCGGTGCCGAATTCCAACTTACCGCCCAACTTCTTGTCTTTCTTAATGATCTGCACCCTCTGCCCGGCGATGGCCAATTGCCAGTCTTCGAGTTTGGCCTGCGGGTAATAGCCACGCAACGACTCGAGGCGGTCTTCGGTAGACAGCATGACCTCACTGATCAGATAACGGGTCAGGTCGGTATGGCGCAGGCCAACCCGCATCATAGGCACTAGGTTGTTCGGCCGAATCGACTTGAACAGATCGAGGAACGAGCCCTGCTTAAGGAACTTGGTGGTAAAGCCGGCAAAGGGCCCAAACAGCAAGGCTTTCTCGCCATCGATCACGCGCGTATCCAGATGCGGCACGGACATCGGTGGCGCGCCGAGCGGCGCCTTACCGTAGACCTTGGCACTGTGGCGAGCCACCACTTCCGGCTTCTTACAAACCAGCCATTGGCCGCTGACCGGGAAGCCACCGTATCCAGCGCCCTCCTCAATACCGGCGGCCTGGAGCAAGGGCAACGAGCCCCCGCCAGCGCCCAAAAAGATGAACTTGCTGTGGATCTGCTCAACCTTACCTTGAATACATTCACGCATAGAGACTGACCAAGTCTGATCAGCGAGTCGTTTGAAGCTTTTCACTTCGTGACTGACTAACAGTTCAAAACCGGGCTGTTTCGCCAGATTATAAATTAGGTCGCGGGTAATCGAACCAAAGTCGACATCGGCACCGTGCAACACACGCGTGCCGGCGACCTTGTCGGTCGGGTCCCGACCATCCATGATCAATGGCATCCAGTTGGCCAACACCGCGGGATCTTCGCTGTATTCCATACCGGCAAAGAGAGGGTGTTGACTCATGGCGGCAAAGCGCTTACGTAAAAAATCGACGTTTTTCTCGCCCCAGACGAAGCTCTGGTGGGGAGCGCGATTGATAAAGTGCTGAGGATCGGGAAAGAAGCCCTTATTGACTAAGTAGGACCAGAATTGCAGTGATATTTCGAAGGCGCTGTTAATCGACACGGCCTTATCAATATCAATACTGCCATCGGACCGTTCGGGCGTGTAGTTCAGCTCGCAATAGGCAGCGTGGCCAGTGCCGGCATTGTTCCAGCCATCGGAACTTTCCAGCGCCACCTTTTCATTGCGTTCGATCATCAGAATATTGATCGAAGGTTCGAGCTGCTTCAGCAGGACTCCCAGCGTTGCGCTCATCACGCCACCACCAACCAGCAATACATCGACTGATTTCACCGCCATACAGTTCTTCCCTCTGTTATGTTTAATGATCCTAACGGACACTCTACGCCATGCCGTTCAAAACGGATTGGTACCAGTGAGGTGGCCGATTATACGGATTGAATAGTAAATGTCTTGACCCGCGGGGCAGATACCCATCATCCATTTGGTGTATGGGGCGGGGCTAGACGGCCTGAGAGGAGGCTATACGGAGCCGTCGCCGGGACGACGGCGCGAGGGCGCGAGGGCGCGAGGGCTGCGATGGCACGAAGAACCGAATTAGACGCGCTCGACCCGCGCGGTCACCCGAGTGAGCAACTCATAGCCGATGGTGCCGATGGCGCGCGCGACCTCATCAACGCTTAAACGCTTGCCCCACAGTTCGGTCATATCGCCGACCGACACCCGATCCAGATCGGTGACATCGATCATCAGCATGTCCATCGATACCCGGCCCGCCAAGGGCACCGTTTGACCGTTAAGCCAGATCGGCGTGCCATTGGGTGCCTGACGCGGATAGCCATCGCCATAACCGATCGCCACGGTGGCGATACGCGAATCCCGTTCGGCTCGCCAAACATGGCCATAGCCTATGGCCTCGCCCGCCAGGACCGTACGCACAGCCAGCACCGGCGCGGTCAGAGTCATCACCGGGCGCAACCCCAGATCTACGCCGTTGCGCTCGGCAAAGGGCGAGGAACCGTAGAGCATAATGCCAGGCCGGACCCAGTCATTATGGGTTTGCGGCCATCCGATTACGGCGGCGGAGTTAGCAATGCTTAAGCGATCGCCGGGTCGCACACAGGCGTCGAATAGAGCCAGTTGCTGGAGGGTTGGTTCCGGTTGGTCCAGAGCATCGGCACAGGCCAGATGGGTCATCACGCCCTCGAGCTGCACACCCGGGCAATTCGCTAAGAGCGAACGGGCCGACTCCAGGTCTGACGGCGCAAAACCCAATCGATGCATCCCGGTATCGACCTTGAGCCAGACCACCAAGGGATGGGGGTCTAGGCGCTGCGCAGTGCTTTGGCGTATCTGATCGAGCTGGGTCTGGCAGTGCACCACGGTCTGTAACTGGCAGGCCACTACATCGGCCAGTTGCTCTGCCCGATTAACACCTTCGAGCAATAGGATCGGATGGTGCGGCTGTAACCGACGTAATTCGATCGCCTCACCGAGCGTGGCCACGGCATAGCCATCGGCCGAACTCAAGGCCTGCGCTGCCCGCTCAACCCCGTGACCGTAGGCATTGGCCTTGACCACGGCCCAGACCCGCGCCTGGGGCGCCCACTGGCGGACGCACTGCACATTATGCTGCCACGCGGTCGGATCGATCTGTGCCTGGGTGCCTCGATTCATCAGCTGTTGTACTCACCCATATAGTCCGGTGCCAAATCGGAAAACTTCGAGTATTGGCCCTGAAAGGAGAGCCGGACCGTATTGGTTGGACCGTTTCGATTCTTGCCGATAATAATTTCACCGGTGCCCTTCTCGGGTGAATCGGGATTGTAGATTTCATCGCGGTAGATAAACATAATCAGATCGGCATCCTGCTCGATCGCGCCCGATTCACGCAAATCCGAGGCAATAGGCCGCTTATTGGGGCGCTGCTCGAGTGAACGGTTAAGCTGCGATAGGGCAATTACCGGGCAGTCGAATTCTTTGGCGATGGCTTTCAGGGTGCGCGATATTTCCGAGATCTCGTTGGTACGGCCTTCGGTGAAACCCTTGATGCTCATCAATTGCAGATAATCGATCATGATCATGCCGATGCTGCCGTGTTCGCGGATCAGTCGGCGGATCCGCGAGCGCATCTCCGACGGTGACAGGCCGGCAGTATCGTCTATATAGAGTTTCTTATCCTTGAGCAGATTGACCGCCTTGACCAGCTTGGGGTAATCGTCATCGGCCAACTTGCCGGTAATCACCCGGCCCAACTCGATCCGCCCGAGCGAGGCAAAGGCACGATTGAGCAACTGATCGGCGGGCATTTCCAAGCTGAACACCACGACGACCTTATCCTGATTGAGGATGGCCTCCTCGACCAGGTTCATGGCGAAAGTGGTTTTGCCCATAGCCGGTCGCGCCGCGACAATAATCAATTCGCCGCCCTTAAAACCCTTGGTGGTCTTATCGAGGTCGCTGAAACCGGACGATATCCCGACTATATCGGAATCTTGTTTGGACAACTCATCAATCCGCGCCAAGGCCCGATCGGCCAGGGGATTGACGTGAATAAGGCCACCCTGATTGGGTCGATCCTCGGCAATCTTATAGACCGCTCGTTCGGCCTCATCGAGAATGGTTTGGGCATCCAGACCGCGCGGGTCGTAAGCCTTACCGGCGATATCGCCGGCGACACTGATTAACTGCCGCAAGACGCTGCGCTCGTGGACGATCTTGGCATAGGCCACGACATTGCTGATCGATGGCGTGTTTTCGGCCAATTCGGTCAGATAGGTCATGCCGCCGGTCGACTCCAGTAAGCGCTCCTTTTCCAGGGTCTCGCCCAGGGTAATAACATCCATCGGCGAATTGGCCGAGGCCAACTTCATCATCATACGGAAGATTTGACGGTGTTCATTGCGAAAGAAATCGTCCGGCATCAGAATTTCGGAGACATTGTCCCATTGCGAGTTATCGACCATCAAGGCACCCAGAACCGACTGTTCGGCTTCCAAAGAATGGGGTGGGGTCTTAATTTGACGGATCTCAGGGTCGCTCGAGGAGAGCAAATCGTCATCGTAATTATCGGACATCCAGAAACTTCCACAACCTAAATAGAGGAGCAGTTTACCGAGATACAGTGCCAGAGGCACGGGGTATTTGACCTAGCTCGAGCGGTGTCGCGCCCAAGACAGCAAAAGCCAGGGTGAAATCGGCGTTGACCGGCTGTTGATAAAAGCCGAACAAAAAAAAACGCACCGAGGTGCGCTTCTTAGATAGCGGTTGCCATTCCGGCAACCGCTGTCAATCGAGTCTGCATCGCCTAGGCGCTACAGACCTGAATTGACCTTAGGCTTCTGCAACAACGATCAAATGCACAGTACCCTTGACATCGCTGTGTAACTGGACAGCAATGTCGTATTCACCAACGGTACGAATCGGACCTAAAGGCATCTTCACTTCGGATTTCTCAATCTCAACGCCTGTTGCAGACACAAGGTCAGCCACGTCACGAGGACCGATAGAACCGAACAACTTGCCTTCTTCGCCGGCGTGCGCCGTAACGGTTAACTCAAGCTCAGCCAGTTGATCGGCACGTGCTTGGGCAGAAGCCAATTTAGCGGCTTCAGCCTTAACCAGTTCGCCACGACGAACTTCGAAATGCTTTAAATTTTCTGCAGTCGCAGGGACTGCCTTGCCTGTTGGTACCAGGAAATTGCGCGCATAACCGCTTTTTACATTTACGGTGTCGCCCAAAACGCCCATCTTACCAACTTTTTCAAGCAGGATAACTTCCATCTCGCTTACCTCAATAACTTACTTGTGTGAGTCGGTGTAGGACAACAGAGCCAAATACCGTGCGCGTTTGATGGCAGTCGCCAATTGACGCTGATATCTCGCACTGGTACCGGTGATACGACTCGGTACAATCTTGCCTGTTTCGGTAATGTAGCCCTTTAATAGGTCAACATCTTTGTAATCTATCTCAACAATGCCTTCTGCAGTGAAGCGGCAGAACTTACGACGGCGAAAGAAACGTGCCATAGTGTATGCTCCTATTATTCTTCAGATGCTGAATCGTCATCAGCATCGTCAGTGGTGGCTTCGTCTTCAGAGCGCGGAGTACGTGCAGCGGCCTGGGCTTCATCTTTCGCTTTCTTGGCTTCAACAGATTTCATCATAGGCGAGGCCTCGATGACTGCATCTTTACGACGCAGAACAATGCTGCGTAAAATCGCATCGTTAAAACGGAAAGTGGTTTTCAAGTCTTCGATAGAGGCATCCGTCACTTCGATGTTTAACAACACGTAGTGAGCCTTATGGAGATCCTGAATTGGGAAACCTAATTGACGACGGCCCCAATCTTCGTAACGGTGGATAGCACCGCCGGCTTCGGTTACAACAGACGTGTAACGCTCTACCATGGCAGGCACTTGTTCAGACTGGTCAGGATGGACCAGTAGAACGATTTCGTAATGGCGCATAAATGCTCCTTCCGGGTTAACAACCTCCTGTAACACTCACAGTAAGGTAAGGAGTTAAGTACTTTACCCCAAGGGCAAAGCACAACTGTCTCTACTCGGTTCGAGCAGAGGGGCGGCAGTTTACGCAATGCAGCAGGCGGAATCAAGGGATATGAGGGCCGTTGCGTTAATAAAGCGGTAATTTCGCCAGTCACTCGGCCAAGGCGGTGCAAAGCCCAGGTTGCAAGGGCTGGCATTGGGACAAACCGGTCGCTCTGGCAGACCAATTTAGCTCGCAGGCTGCACCGAACCGGTATCAAAGTTCATATCCTGCAGTGCCACAGGCGCGCCCAGATAAAAACCCTGGGCGTAGTTCAGGCCCATTTCCTTGAGCTTTTCCAATACCAACTCACTTTCCACGTATTCTGCAATGATTTGCTTGCCCATCACTTGACCAATTTCACTGATCGACTTAACCATCGCCAAGTCAATCGGGTCATCGAGTATGTCACGGATAAACATACCGTCGATCTTGAGGTATTCCACCGGCAGGGTCTTCAGATATTGAAAAGAGGACAAGCCAGTCCCGAAATCGTCGAGCGCAAAGACGCAACCAAGTTGTTTTAACGAGTGCATAAATCGATTGGCGCTAAACAGATTGCTAATCACGGCCGTTTCGGTAATTTCAAAACAAATCTTGTTGCCGGGAATCTTGTGGTCTTCGAATAGCGTCATCAGGGTGGCCAAAAAGTCGTTGTCGCCCAGGGTCCTGCCCGATAAATTGATATTTAAAAGACTCACCTTGGCAAATTCGCTTGGATGGCTATCGATCCAGGCCACGATGCTGTGCACCACCCAGGTATCCAGTTTGGTGACCAGATTGTAGCGTTCGGCCGCGCCCAAAAAGGTTTCTGGCATAATGAGCTCGCCATCCAAGCCCTCCATGCGCAATAGCACTTCATAGGACTGGGCGTCGGCGCTGTTGTCAGCCAAGGCCATAATCGGTTGCACGGCCAATTGAAAACGGCCTGCTAAGAGCGCACTGTTGATGTGCTCAACCCATTGCATCTCCCCTTGGCGGTTGGACAGTTCGGCATCATTGGGGTGGTAGACGTGAATTCGATTACGCCCGCCTTCTTTAGCGACGTAGCAGGCCGCGTCAGCCGCCTTTAGGACATCGGTGATATCGCCAACATCATCGACGATCGATACCACTCCGATACTCACCCCAACTGTGTGCGCCTTACCCTCCCAGACAAATCGGTATTCGGCGACGGCATCGCGCAAATTATTACCGACCCGGCGTCCCTCGTAGAGATCACAATGCTCCATCAACAGGCCAAATTCATCCCCACCCAAACGGGCCAGGGTATCGCGCTTACGAATATGGCTTTCGAGCAGCCCGGCAATTTGGCGCAACAGCTCATCGCCGGCCAAGTGCCCACAGGTGTCGTTGACCACCTTGAACTGGTCTAAATCGAGATAGCAGAGAACGTGTTCGGTCTTTTCCTGCCGGGCACTGTCGAGCACTCGAGTCAGGCGATCCTCAAATTCACGCCGATTGACCAAGCCCGTAAGGGTGTCGTGTCGGGCGAGGTGATCGAGCTTGTTGGAGGCGGCGCGCTCCTCGGTGCGATCGCGAAAGGTCACCATGGCACCGGTCAACTCGCCATTTTCTTTGATCGGTTCTACCGTGTAGAGAATTGGAAAGGAGGTACCATCCTCGCGCCAGGCAATATTATGCCCGCCCTGGTGGCCCTTTTTGTTGGTCAGACACTTATACACAAAGGATTCCTTCCAATGGAAGACTGAGCCATCTTCGTGGGTATGGTGAATCAGCGCATGGATATCGCTGCCGAGCAGCTCGTCCGAGTTGAAGCCCAATTGCTGCGCTAGGCGATTATTGGCAAAGATACAGCGTCCCTGTCTATCGACACCGTAGATCGCCTCTCCGGTCGATTGCAGCAGCAGCTCGACCCTGCGCTTGGCGTTCACCAGGTTTTCCTGTGATTTTTTTAAATGGCTAATGTCGACATAGGTTGCCACGATGCCATCGATCACGTTGGCTTCGGTGCGAAAAGGTTTGATAATCTGGATAAAGAACTGATCGTTATTGGTGGCAACCTCACGCTCAATGGTGGTCAAGTTTTGCATTACCATCTGGGCATCCTCGAGCAGGGTTAAATCCCTGATTCGGTGGGAGATATCTCCTATCGGACGACCGATATCGGATGCAATCAGATTGAATACCTTGCGTGTCGCTGGAGTAAAACGCCTGATGACAAAGTTACGATCGAGAAACAGCGCCGCTATATCGGTGTTGGCCAACAGATTGGCCAAGTCATCATTGGCCCCGGCCAGTTCTTGCACCTTGTCCTGCAGCTGGTTATTAACCGTCGACAACTCCTCATTGAGCGACTGCAGCTCTTCTTTTGAGGTTTCCAGCTCTTCGTTGGTCGACTGCAGCTCTTCATTGATCGACAAAACCTCTTCGTTGGACGTCCGTAGCTTCTCATTAGCTTCTGCCATCGCCGTTAGGTGATGGCGCGAATCCTCTCTGGCTTCGCGCAATTCCGCTTCCAAGGTCTTGAGTTGCCACTCTGCGTGAGTATCCAGCTCGCCGACTTCAGTGCTGGCCGGGGCAACAACGATCTGTTTCGCTTCGGCAAAAGTGAGCAAGAGCAGCTTCGCATTAGCGCGATAGGCGCTGACCGGAATGGCGGTCACGGTCACGTGGTGGTAGTGACCCTCGCGCTTAACCCGCCCAGGTACCGAAAACTCCTCATCCGTTTGGCCGGCCTTTTCTAAGGCCATGCGCACCTTGCTGCGCAAGCCTTCTCGGACCATGGTGATGAGGTCCTTGCTGGGCACGCCTGTGGTCATTTCTAAATATAAGCCCGACGGCCCCGCCAGATACAATACCTGGTATTGGGGATCGACCAGCACGGCAAAAGGCGCAAACCGTTCAAGTAACAGATATTGGGTTAGTTTGGCAAAATTAAGCGGTTCCAGACAGGTCTCTGGGACATCCACACGGGCACTGCTAAAGCGTTCCAAGCCGCTAACATAAGACATCTGCAGGCCATCGCGCTGCGCTGCGCCGACCCGCTGAAACAGTCGCGCCTTTTTGCTAATGGGTTGAAAGAGCGTGGTTTGGCTGCCGATGGTTTCAGAACTGCCCAAAAAAAGATAACGCCCTGCCTTCAGTATTAGATGGAAAAGGGGCACGATCTTGCGCTGCAGTTCCGGCTCCATGTAGATCATCAAGTTGCGACAGCTGATTAGGTCAAGGCGGGAAAAGGGCGGATCGCTGATCAGATTGTGCTCTGCAAAGATGATCGCTTCGCGCAGGGTTTTTGTTACCTGATAAGACTGATCCTGCTGGATGAAAAATTTCTGCAGCCGAGGGGCCGATACATCGGTGGCAATATTGAGAGGGTATCGGCCCAACCGGGCGATAGACAGGGCCTGCTCATCGATATCGGAGGCAAAAATCTGCACCGGACAGCATTTGTTCGCCACTGCCAATTGTTCGAGGATCACCATGGCGATGGAGTAGGCTTCTTCACCGGTAGCGCAACCGGCCACCCAAACTCGGATTGGCTGATCAGGCGCCGCCTCGGCCACCAGCGTTTCGATCACCTCTAACTGGAGTTCCTGGTAAGCTTCCAGATCGCGAAAAAAACCGGTCACACTAATGAGGAGGTCCTTGAAGAGGCGCTTGGCTTCACCCTCGTCCGTCTGCACCAGGTGCACATATTCCTTTATATCAGACAGATGGTTCAAGCCCATGCGTCGATGAATGCGCCGTAATAGGGTGCCCTTCTTATAGAACCTGAAGTCGTATTTGGTCCGCATTCGAACCGCATTAATAAGCAGGTCGAGTTGATCGTCGGGCACCGTCTTATGCGCATCGGACATCGCCAAGCCCTGCAGCTGGGCCTGGTAGTGAATTAACAGCTCAGGTAGCGCCTCGACATCGGCCACGCAATCGACCAAGTCGGTCTGAATGGCACTGCGCGGCATGCCATCGAACTGGGCGGTTTCCGGCGTTTGCACCAGCACCAAGCCGCCGCCGGCCTTGATCGCGGCAACGCCCAGCGTACCGTCCGAGCCCGAGCCAGATAGAATAATGGCCTGGGCCTGCTCGCCCTGGTCTTGGGCCAGTGACCGTAAAAATAGATCGACTGGCAAATGCGGGCCCTGACGCGGCGGCAAGGCATTGAGCAGCAGGCAGCCATTGACTAGGAGCAGATCCTTGTTCGGCGGTATCACATAAACATGATTGGCTTGCACGGCGGTGGCGTGTTCAACCTGCTCCACCGTCATCAACGTGTGCTTGCCGAGCAGTTGGGCAGTCATGCTGCTGTGCTTCGGGTCGAGATGCTGCACCAATACAAAGGCCAAACCACTGTTGCTCGGCATCGCGCTGAAAAACCGCTTATAAGCGTCCAAGCCGCCGGCGGACGCGCCCAGCCCGACGACCGGAACCGACGGTCGCTGATTGCCAGTCGAAGGGGCGACTGGCTTGTCGTTAGTGCCTGTTTTTTGCTGTACCGCGTTGATAGTTAATACCTCGTTCACCTAGGTGCGACGGGGGCTGCAGGACAATCATTCCACTCGGAAACGCCCCTTATTGGCTCGGGCGACCACTACCTCGAAAAAAACGCCGAACGGCCCTAGATTGTTATTATTCAGCTACCGGAACCCCATCAAGTCTCAATTGCTGCTAATAAGAGTCCTCACCGCTTAGCATGCCCAGCGCGCATGAACGCTAGGAAGCAGGTTATTGATGGTTGTCAAATTTGCTTGTAGCAGCTAATCAACCTGCGTCGATCGCTACCCGCCAGTGAGCCACCGATCGGCGGATGGTTCTGTTAAATCGGTCACAACGATTGGCGAGCTGGGCAGGCGATTTAACGAATACTGGTATTTACTGGGATGGGCCGAAGGGGTGGCATAGGGCACGCTAGGCACTGAGCCATTATGCGGAGTATTTCATATTCACGGAATTCAACTCGGCCATCGGCTTGAATAATATCGGCAAAGGCTTGCAACAAGGTTTTGCGCCAAACAAAATTTACCTGCTGCAATGCCATTAGGGCTGAACCCAGCCCCTGGTAACCGATGGACTGCAGCGTCTGGCTAGGCCGATAGGCTATGTCCATTTGGCGGCAAATGGCTTGATGGGCCTTTTCCGCCGCCACCTTGTCGCGGCTCAGCTCCACTAAGATATTGAAGATGGTGCTCAGGGCGCGCTGATAGTGCCGGATGTTGCCATCGAGCTTTCGCTTGGCTGCTGCGAGCGTGGGTCGCAGGCGCAGCTGAATCAGGGTCAGGGTGACCCACTCAATAAAGTCGACACGGCCGTCGAGGGCGACCAAACGCTCGAGCCGATCGAGGAAGACCAGCCGCTCAGCTTCGGATAGTTTCTTGAGCGTCGGAATCAGTAAGTCCACTATCGGCAGGCGTAACTGTTCGTCCATTTTCTGACAATAGGGCCAGATCTTTTGCAGCAGGTCGATCAGGGTGCTGTCTTCCTGCTTGATCAGGTCGAGCACGGCTTGCCGAGCCGACGCGCTACCGAGCAGTATCTGGCAGTACAGGTAGGCCTTGGCGCCATCTGATTGATGCAGCCAGGTTTTAACCTGCTCCGGTATATGGCGATACAGGTCGCGCGCATAGTTCAACTGATCCGGCGTGACCTGGCCGACTAGGGCGCTAATGCCCACCAGGGTAAGGGCGCTGTCAAAGGCCTGAGGCTGGGATCGACTCACGCTGTCGTCCGCCGACTCAGTGCGTCGCCGTCGACTGCGCTCTTGCGCGACAAAGTGCGGTGCAATGGCTCGGATGCGCTCGACAATCGGCGGATGGGTGGCCAGGCGATCCGATAGGGCGACCGACTCGCCAAAGCAGAAGTGCGACATGTCCTCGGCATGGCGATGGGTCAACTGAGAGCCGCCAGCATGTCCTTTGATAGCGTACAGTGCGCCGGCCAAACCATCCGGCAAGCGGGTAAATTGCACCGCGCTGGCATCGGCCAGGAACTCCCGCTGGCGTGACACAGCGGCCTTAATTATGCGCCCGACCAGAACACCGATATAGCCGACCAAGACAAATACCAGGCCCAGGCCAATCATCAGCAAGGCACTTCGACCGTCATTGCGATGGCTGCGTCTTGAGCCGTGCCAGAAATTGGCCTCCAGCAAAAATCGACCGATTTGACCAATCATTACCAGCCCAGCCAAGCAAGCCATCAAACGAATATTGAGCCGCATATCCCCATTGAGGATATGTGAATACTCATGCCCGACCACACCCTGTAATTGGTCGCGACTGAGCTGATCCAAAGCGCCCTGGGTCACCACCAGCACCGCATCCTGGGGCGAGTAACCGGCTACAAAGGCATTGATACCCGGTTCGTGTTCCATCAAGTAAAGCTCTGGCACCGGCATACCGGCGGCAATGGCCATCTCCTCGCAGATATTGATCAGTTGCTTGATGGCCGGATAGCTGGTGCCCATTTGAATGGGCTTCGCACCGGCCCAATCGGCCACCTTGCGCCCTCCTCCAGCCAGTTCGAGAAAGCGGAACAGCGTGCCAATAATCACTGCACCAATCACACCGAGGCTTATTTGCCAATTTAGATTGGAGTGCCACCAGCCGGACCAGGCCAGGGCCAGAGTGGCACTCGGCTCGCCTGATGCGCCCGGCGAGACTTGAAACCACTCGCCGAGTAGACCGGGCAAGGCTGATACAGGGGGGCTGCCGTCCAGCTCGACCGGACTGTAAAAAAACCAATAAGCGAGAAAACATACCAGGTTGATGGCAACCAGGGTGGCCAGCAGGCCGAGAAAAAATAACAGCACCAATTGCCCGGTTTTTTGCCGTGCCCGATCTTGTTGTTCAAAAAAGTCCATGCCCACCCCTTGCCAACCTCACGGCAGTACTGAGCGCCATCCCAGCTCGACTGCCCTTTGCACCTAGGCCCCTTTGCACCTAAGCACCTAAACACCGCTTAGAACGCGACCGTCGGTGCGCGCTTGACCTCAGGGCGATCGACTTCGAACAGGGCGGCGTCCTTAAAGCCGGCCATATTCGCCACCAGGTTGGTCGGGAAGGATTCCTTGAGCGTTTGGTAATGCATCACGCTATCGTTATAGGCTTGGCGGGCAAAGGAGACCTTGTTTTCGGTACTGTCCAGGCTTTCCATCAGGTCGCGCATGGTGCCGTCGGCTTTCAAATCGGGATAGTCTTCGGAGACGGCAAACAGCCGCCCGAGCGCGCCTGAAAGCATACCTTCAGCTTGTGACAGCTTGCCGACCAGGGCTCCGTCCGCAGGGTTTGCCGCCGCCGACCGCTGTGCCGACACCGCCTGATTGCGCGCTGCGGTTACGCTTTCCAAGGTGTCCTGCTCATGCTTTAAGTAGGTTTTGGCGGTTTCAACCAAGTTGGGGATCAGATCGTGACGGCGTTGCAATTGCACATCGATTTGGGCAAAGGCGTTTTTAAAGCGATTTCGATACGCCACTAGCCTGTTGTAAAGGGTAACCAGAAATATAACCAAGACCAGTGGCACGCCCCAGGTGATGATAGTACTGAATGAAAAATCCATATCGAGCTCCCTAAGAAATGAAAACAGTCCTTAAAGTGTATCAATAGATTTTAAATTCGCCTGATTTTTGGCCACTCGATCGGCTTCTCAACCGATGGGCATGAGCGCGCCGTTGCCCGCGGCTTGCCGGTCGGCAATGTTTGCACCTCGGCATAACGGCGTTCGAAGATCGGCCGTTTATGAATCGTTTTGGCTATTAAACAGGTCCAAAGGATGGTTTTTAAGGCATATATGGCTGTTTTTCAAAGACTTGGCTTGAATTTGCTTTAGCGGACGGCCGACATTCCTAAGGTGGATCCGCACTGTGGCCCGGATAATTCGCTAACTCTTTGAAACTATTTAAAAAAAAAGATTAGAGACGGTTGACAGAGAAACAAATAAAGGGATAATACGGCCCCGTTATAGAGGCTATATAGCTCAGTTGGTTAGAGCACAGCATTCATAATGCTGGGGTCGCTAGTTCAAGTCTAGCTATAGCCACCATTACTGGTCCGTCGCCAAGCGGTAAGGCAACAGGTTTTGATCCTGTCATGCGCTGGTTCGAATCCAGCCGGACCAGCCAGTTCTTCTGTAACGCTCGTTTAGCAGTTTTAGCACACATTTATACTGGTCCGTCGCCAAGCGGTAAGGCAACAGGTTTTGATCCTGTCATGCGCTGGTTCGAATCCAGCCGGACCAGCCAGCTTTTCGCCCCGCACAACTTTCCCAAGCAAATCCCCAAAGCCCCCTATACTTAAGATACCTGCTCACGCTATCGGATCTCTGGTTTGAAATTTAGCCTTGTGCGTAAAAAACGCCTTAAACAGCTGACCTTCGGCGTCGCCATTACCCTAACGCTGATCGCAATCATGCAGGTCATCTATGGCTTTTGGCTTGAAGCGATCATGCTGGCTTGTGCCCTATTGGCGATGGTCGGGGTCGACCAATTGACTCGGCGCGATCGCCTAGACGGGGCGGCCAACGTCCTGGTCGGCGTGCTCTTTGTCACTATCCTGATTTTGATGCTCACCGGAGCCGGCCTACGAGACCTGTCGCTTTTTGGTCTGCCGGGGCTGATTATCTTTTCAACCATGATCGGCCGCGCACACCTAACCTACACAGTGGTCGCGCTGATCATCTTCATCTGCCTGGCCTTGGGTCTGGCCTACAGCCTAGACTACCTGTCTGTACCGCCAATGGTGGCCTCATTTGAAACCGGCTTTTCCTCTGCGATGATCTTCGCGGTTACCGCCTATGCCATTCAGGTACTGCACAAGGACCTAGTCGATGCGGGCCAGGTTATTATGGCGGAAAACGAGCGCTTCAAAGCCTCGCAAAAACACATAGTCTATATCGCGCAACATGACGCGCTCACTAACCTGCCCAATCGCTTGCTGGCCAAAGACCGGTTCGAGCACGCCCTACTCAAAAGCCGGCGCGACAATCGGCAACTGGCCGTGTTGTATTTGGACTTGGACGACTTTAAATCGATTAACGATTCACTCGGTCATCTGCTGGGCGATAATCTGCTGATTCAGGTTGCCGAGCGTTTGCGTCAGACCGTACGAAAATCCGACACCATCTGTCGCCTTGGCGGCGATGAGTTTCTCATTCTGGCCGAAGGCCTAGCCGATATCGCATCCATTTCAAACCTAGCTACCACCGTGATGATCGCATTGGCAAAAGAATACCAATTGGCCAGCTCGCTGGTGCACTGCTCGGCATCAATCGGCATCGCACTGGCCCCGAATGATGCAGACAACTTTGAAGGCATTTTGAAGAATGCCGATCTGGCCATGTATCAGGCCAAAGACTTGGGCCGCAATACCTTTTGCTTTTTCAATAACGAACAACAGCAGAAAGTACAGTATCGACTCGACCTGACCGCACAAATGCGTATGGCCATCCAAAATAACGAACTGACCTTGCTGTACCAGCCCAAAATCGACCTGTGTAGCGAAAAAATTGTCGGCGCCGAAGCGCTCTTGCGTTGGCAAAACAGTCGCTTCGGGGCCATCGGCCCGGATCATTTTATTCCCATGGCCGAACAAAACGGACTCATCGCAGAGATTGGCCGTTGGGTCCTGGACACCGCCTGTCGAGACACCCAAACCTTTATCAAAACGCTGCCGAGCTTTCATATCAGTGTGAATGTCTCGGTGGCACAATTTAAGAACACCGACTTGGCGTCTGAAATCGCTGAAATCCTGGATTTTTACCGGCTCAAGCCCGCCGTGATGGATATTGAAATCACCGAGTCCATATTGGCCGACCAGGTCAGCGATATCCGCAATAATTTAGCCGGTTTACGCCGACTGGGCGTGAGCCTGTCGATCGACGACTTTGGCACCGGCTACAGTAATTTGGGCTACCTCAAGCACTTTGATGTCCAGACGCTGAAAATCGATCGCTCCTTTATCCAAGACCTGACCCAGAGCGAATACAATCAAACGATTGTCCGGGCGATCTTGCAAATATGTAAGGGCCTCGACTTAACGGCGGTCGCCGAGGGGGTCGAAGATCGGCAAACCTTGGACCTACTGAAGAGCTGGCAGTGTAAAACGGCACAAGGCTTTTACTGGGCCAAACCGATTAGCAAGGCGGCCCTGGTGGAGCTATTGGTGGCTCAAATGACCCCGGATGGTTCGGTTGAAAGCTTGATTGAATAGGGTACCATGGGCGTACTTTTCATCGAATGAATGGCTACTTTGTCATGTCTGAACTGATCCAAGTTGAACAGCTTTTTACCCGGACCGATCTTCCTGGGCAGGTTATTCTCGACTGCCGTTTCGATTTACAGGCGCCCAACAAGGGCCTCGAGCAATACCGTGAGGGCCATATACCCGGCGCGCTATACGCCGATCTGGCAGAGCAGTTATCGGGCCCGTGCGTGCCCGGCCAAACCGGTCGTCACCCCCTGCCGAGTGTCGAGCAGTGGCAGGCGACCTTGCGTCAATGGGGCATCGAACCCCAGTCCCAGGTGGTGGTGTACGATCAAGGCAACGGCATGTTTGCCGCACGGGCCTGGTGGCTGTTGAAATGGGCCGGGATCGACAAGGTCCAGCTATTGGATGGCGGTCTGGCACGCTGGCAACAGTTGGGCGGCGATTGCACCCGCTTAGTGCCGGTGCCGCAGCCATCCGAGATTCAGATCACGCCCCGTGCCGACTGGACCATCAGCGCCCAAGAACTGGCCGACCGAGATGCCTCGACCCTGGTCTTAGATGCCCGAGCCTTGGCGCGCTACCGGGGAGATATTGAACCACTCGATACCCAGGCCGGCCATATTCCGGGGGCGATGAATGCCGATTTCAGTAAAAACCTGGCCGCCGATGGCCGCTTTTTAAGCTCGGCTGAATTGGCGCAGCGCTTTGCCGGTTTGCCCAATGCTGCGCTGGTCTGCTACTGCGGTTCTGGGGTCACCGCCTGCCATAATCTATTGGCCTTATGTGAAAGCGGCCGACTCATGCCGACGCTGTACCCGGGCAGCTGGAGTGAATGGATCACCGATCCGCAGCGGGCAATTGGCCTGGGCACAGAAGGTCCGGTCTGGTGAAAAGACTGCTCTGGGTCTGCGTGCTGGCCGGATGGCTCGACTTGGCCGCTGCAGCCGATCATTTTAATATCCTGGTCTATCACCACGTCTCGACAGACAGTCCGGCGAGCACCTCTGTCACGCCACAAGTTTTCCGCGAACATCTGCAGTTTTTTCAAGATCAGCAGATCCATGTCATGCCGCTTGCGGAAGCCCTTGCGGCCGTTACAAATGGCTCGCCCTTACCGGACAAGACCATCGCGATCACCTTTGACGATGGCTATCGCGATATCTATGACAATGCCTTGCCACTGCTTGAGGAGTTTGGCTATCCCTTCACCATCTTTGTCGCCACCGACCCGATCGACAAGGGCTATGGCGATATGCTCAGTTGGGCGCAATTGCGCACCCTGGCGCAGCGCGGCGTGACCATTGCCAACCACAGCACCGATCACGCCTATCTGGTGCGCCAACAGGCCGGCGGCGCGCTGGGGCGGGCCGGTCTCAGAGCAAATATCGAACAGGCACAGCAGCGTCTGGTAGACGAGCTCGGCGACGCTGTGCCGCGTTGGCTGGCGTACCCCTATGGCGAGTTCAGCACACAGCTGCAGGACTTACTGAAGGACATGGGCTACCTCGGTTTCGGTCAACATTCTGGCGGCGTCTGGGCGGGCACCCATGCCCAAGCCATCCCTCGCTTTGCCGCGGCCGGCATATATGCCAATACGGCCACCTTGGCGACCAAGATTGGCTCCCATCCGATGCCGATCGATGAGGCCAACCTACCCAACATGCTCACGACCGATCGAAGCCCGAGCGTCACCGTCGATTTCACCGATAACCTCGTGCCAACGCTGCCCCTGAATTGTTTTCTCGATGGTGATCCGCTGCCGGCTAGCCGTCCCACGGCCAGCTCCTTTCGGCTAAGTAGCCCGGCACCCTTAACACTCGGCCGGCATCGCTTCAACTGCACCGCACGCAGCGCCTCGGGAGCGTTTTATTATTGGTTTTCCAAGCCGTGGTTGGTATCCGACGGGACGCAATAGCGCCGCAAGGGGCACCTTAGAGGTACAGAATAAAAACTCAGCAGAAGTGCCCGCAGAGCGTGACCGCGCGCGGTCCTTGGCCTATCAGGCTAGGCGGGGATGTCGTAATCGTGCACCGGTACCCAATCGTTGGTGTTGGGCAAGCGTTCCCAAACGCTACCGACTTGCGACCGGCGCACCAATTCGGTGATGCTTGGGTCTAAACGCTCGAGGCAGTCCAATGGCGCGACACACGCGGCATTTTCCTCGAGTAAGAATTCGTCGGTCTCCTGACCGCTGTAAAAACGAAAGCCGGTATCATTTGCGTGCTGGGGATCTTCCTTGTAAAAAAAACGAATTGGCAACGGACGCTCATTTAAAATCAGACTAGAGGCAAGACACAGGTGGCCCAGTTCAGTTGCGGTGTAAAGCTCATTTCTCATACAGTCGGTAACCTCGGGTATAACCCGGCATCAAAGGGCGGCGGATTATAAGCAAACCGATCTAAAATGCACCCGTAAATACCAGCTTTTTTGCACTGATTTTTAGGCCTCTTTGCAAATCAACAAGTTATGAGTGTAATTTTTTGTAACGAAATTAACGACTGGGTTATTTTTAAGCTGAATGCGCGCTGGCCGTCTGGAGACGACCATGCCGGGTCGGGCGCTTTACTTGCACCCGATGTGGCCATCAGGCCGGTGCGGAAGGTCGATAGGCCGATTTTAACAGTTCGAAGTCGTCTACCACCCTGCCCATCAGTTCTGCGTCATAAGGCTGTAATCCACTGACGATGAGTTTTTTATCGCCCTTACCAATCACTTCATCACCATCTCGAATTTCAAAGATGAAATGCGCATCGCCGCGCTTACCGTTGACATCCAGTGTCGAGTTGACGAGAGCCAATTCAGGTTGAGCAATGGCGACTCGGTCGAGCTCAAACGACATGCTCTCATAGATTACCAGAGGGCGCCTTGGATTAAACATGACCTGATGCTTTTCCAGCAGGGGCACTAATATATAGGGGAAATTCTGACCGGAAAAGGCGACGTAGCTGCGAATAACGGCTTCGATAAGTGCGCGGTCGTGCGATACCTCACCATGGTGTTCAACATGGGTATAAACCTTGCCAGCATCATCGGTTATCTCAATAACACCCTGATGATTGTCGGGTAGGTTGAGCGGCTTGTCTTTGCCGACCATACCGGAAAAGGACACCGACATGCGTTGGCCTAGGCCGTATTTCGACATAGCCAGTGCGAACAGCAGATCACCTGGCACCACAAAACGTTTGGCCTCGGGATCGTGGATTGGGTTGAAGTCGCCCGCCACCTCTTTGGCAAAACGACTCGCCTGTGCCGCGGACACCACAATGCGGCCGTCAATTACCGTATGAAATTCATCCAAAAACACCGCCGAACCTCCTAAACAAGACGCTTTCGCATCACTTTTCACTGATTGAACCTGAGCGTTGCTGACAAGCCTGTTAGTCGAGCAACCCCTGGATAGGGTACATTTGTGCGCTAGAGTATCAAAAAGCACAAAATTTGACACATAAGTCGCCAAAAAAGAACTAATAGCTACCGACAGATATGCAGGGCAACATCACTGTCGTTCATCAAACCGAGGATATCAGTAGGCGGGGCTTGGTCAGTAAAGAGTCGATCCGCTTGGGCTAAGTTACCCAAGCGCACCATCGCTTTGCGGCCAAACTTGCTGTGATCGGCGGCCAAAAAAACCTGCCGACTGTGCTCGATAATCGCTTGTGCCACCTTCACTTCACGGTAGTCAAAATCCAACAGGGTGCCTTCATTGTCGATGGCACTGATGCCAATAAGGCCGTAATCCAGTTTGAATTGTTGAATAAAATCGAGGGTGGCTTCGCCCATAATGCCACCATCTGTCGCCCTCACCTCGCCACTGGTAACGATGACGCGGAAATCGGTCTTCTGGCTCATTAGGGCTGCGACATGCAAATTGTTGGTGATTATCTGCAGCCCGCGATGGTTCATGAGCGCATGGGCGATGGTTTCGGTCGTGGTGCCGATATTGATAAACAGGCTGGCATTGTCGGGGATTAGGGCGGCAATGGCGGCAGCGATTTTCTGTTTCGCCCGGTGATGCAGTATTTGCCGATCGCTGTAGGCAATATTTTCGGTCGAATTCAAGGGCTTGGCGGCGCCGTGCAGGCGGGTAATCAGGCGCTGCTGCGCCAGCCAGGTCAGATCGCGTCGAATGGTTTGTTCGGTGACCTGATAGCGCCGCACCATATGCTCGACCCGGACTAAACCGTCCGATTCCAGCCATTTCAGAATGGCCTTATGGCGCGCATTCAGGGACTTGTTTTTATCGGTCACTATTATCGGTCACTGTTATCGGTCACTGCGGTTCAACCCCAAAATGAACATTGCGGCCTTTGGCCTGTCAATGCCCGAAAAGCATATCCAGTGCTGCCCCCGGCCTAACCGACCACAGCAACCCTTTTGCATCCAACGTACCCTAGCAGTGCAGCGCCGTCGGTCCTTGATAGGCGCTGACCAGGCCCAATCAGGGCTATTGCCCAGTCAGCGCTATCACCTTAGCACTAACGGTATCGAGCTGGCCGGACAAGGCGGTTAAGCGCTTATTGGTTGCCAGTCGACCTGCATCGACGGCCTCAATCGCACCCAAAAGCTCGGTTATGTTGGCCGTATTGATCTCTTGCTTAGCACTGATTTCATCCTGATCGGCGATGATTTTCCCTTGCTCGGCACTGATTTGATCGCGCTGCGCGGCCGCCAGCTCTTGGGTTAGCGTTAGAGTCAAAATTTGCTCGCCGTAGTTGGCATCGACAATACTGCCCAGGGTGCTGGACGCCGCGGCAAGGTCGACTGTTATAAGGCCTAACTCTTGCACAAGCTGCTGTTCAACAGCCGTAAATTGCTCGAACTGTTGCTCGATTTGCACTAATGCTTGCTCGAATTTCTGTTCAGACTCGCCGCGCTGTGTTTTTTCGACACTCAATTGCTCGCTCAGGCTCGCTAGCTTCTTAACGTCCTCAGCCTGACCGGACTGCACAGTCGCTAAACTGGTGTTGATCAGGCTGACGCTTTCAAGCTGCTCAGCCAAGGCGGTCTGGTTGGCCACAATCCAGGCGCGATTTCTAACATTGGCGACATCCCATAATTTCCGGATCTCATCCATCTGCATATCGGTTTCTACCTTGATCGCCTTAAATTGGGCGTTGATGGCCGTACCATTCATCGATACCGACTCATCGGTCTGGGTCAAGGACTGCTCCAGTCTGACAATGCGCTCATCGGCCAATATCAAACGTTCTTCATAGGAATTCAACAGCTGTACGGCGGAATACTGTTGCAGGGCTAGATATCCAATGGCGACGCCGGCAACAATTAAAAATAGCGCCACGACCCATGAGGTATGAGATTTAGATTGACCGGCACTGGTCTTTTTTTCCGCTGCGGGCTTGCGTTCGGGATTAGCCCGAACATTCCGGGTGCGAATATCATCTCGATCGGGCACCATTCGAGGTAAATCACCCGCTGGAGTTTTTTCAGCCATCATGTAACCCTGTTTGTTTTTTTTACGAGCCTCATTATCTGGGGTTATGCGGCAGAGGGCAACCGGCATCCAACCCTCTTTTGGGCAAAAGGCTGAATATTGGTCTACGTGCACCATTAGGCCGATGAGATAGGCCCTAATTGGCCCCGCCCCGTGACCCAGTAATCAATGTCGGGGGCCATAAATTAGAGATCTGCAGCGACCGAGCGGATCGTCGAACTACGGCACGGGTGGTCGATCGATCTGCTAAAACACAGGTTTGCAAGACATAAAACTTGAAAGTGCGCCGATCAGCCCCGATGATATAGAGTGTTAAATTAACCAACCTAAATCCGACGGAGACGACCATGACTTTTGAAGTACCTACTTTACCCTACGCAATCGATGCCTTAGCGCCCCATATTTCCGCTGAAACACTTGAGTTTCATCATGGCAAACATCATGCAACCTATGTTGCCAAGCTCAATGGCTTGCTTCCGGGGAGCGAGTTTGAAGGTAAGAGTCTAGAAGACATTATCAAATCCTCATCCGGCGGTGTGTTCAACAATGCCGCTCAGATTTGGAACCACAGCTTTTATTGGAACAGCCTAAGCCCGAATGGCGGCGGCCAACCGACGGGTGCCTTGGCCGATGCCATTAACGCCAAATGGGGTTCTTTTGAAGCCTTCCAAGCCGCGCTTGACGATAAGGCCGTGAACAACTTCGGCTCTAGTTGGACTTGGCTGGTTAAAAACACTGACGGCACCCTGGATATCGTCAATACCAGCAATGCCGGCACCCCGATCACGGGCGATCAAACTCCGATCATCACCGTTGACCTCTGGGAACACGCCTATTACATCGATTACCGCAATGTTCGTCCAAACTACTTGGCGGCTTTCTGGCAATTGGTTAATTGGGAATTCGGCGCGGCAAACTTCGCTAAGTAGACCCAATTAAGCGTCACGCCTAAGACCCTAGGCGCAGACAAAAAAAGACCCCAATGGGGTCTTTTTTTTGGCCTTATAATCAGGCAGCGGCCAGGCTGTTCCGCCGGTGCGTCCCAGCACCAAACTACAGGCCCTAGAGTGCGGTGAGCCAGACCCAAGCCCATATCGGCATCACTGCAAAGGCGACGAGCGTCTGCAGGGTGATAATTGAGGCCATGGCCTCCAGGTCGCCGCCCAATTGCCGGGCCAGAATATAGGCTGATGACGCCGTCGGGGTGATAAACACAATCAGCAAGGCCCCTGCGGCGACGCCCGTCAGACCGAAGGCGGCACACAGCGCGAGCGTCACAGCCGGTTTAATCAGGAACTGTGCCACTGAGGCCTCCAGAATAGCTGGTGCATGCCCCCTGATCAGGCCGGGACGCAAGGCAGCACCGACCGCCAATAAACCGAGCGGCAGCGCAGCCCGTCCGATGATTTCAAAGATCTCCGAACTGACCCAAGGCAGACCGACGCCGGACAAACTGAGCACCCAGCCGATCGCACAACCGATCACTAACGGATTCAGCACCAACTGCTTGGCAAAGGTCTTAACCGTACGCGCTTCCGCCTTACCGTAAAGCACGAAAACGCCAATACAGAGAATGTTGGCCACAACAATCATCGAACCCAAGGCCACCGAGATCAGCGCCAAGCCCTCTTGGCCAAAGTAGGCGCCAGAAACCGAGAGCGCGATATAGGTATTAAAGCGCACGCCACCCTGAAAGATGGAGGTAAAGGTCGCCGCGGAGGTCCTATGAGTCAGTGCGAAATAGAGCCATAAGGCTAGAGCTGAGATCAACAACACCAGGGTGCTGATCAGAAACAACCGGGACCACGGCTGACCGGCCAAGTCTTGGCTGGCTAGGGTGTGGATCAAGAGCGCCGGAAACATCAGATAATAGGTGATCTTCTCGATACCCGCCCAAACCTCAGCGGATAAGAACTCAAGCCGTTTTAGGCCATAGCCGAGAACAATAAGGGCCAGTACCGGAATTAATGCATTTACAAAGTAACTCATCTGGGACGGGCTTCCTGCATAGGCTAGATCCCCAGCAAGCAAGCTCTGGGACGAAGAAACGCTACGGTACAGGCCGCGGCGGGTGCTGTCGAGGCCTATGCCGGAAGCATTAAACAGCCCGCTGACTGGGCCCTGCCGGGCGTTACCTCCAGCCGGTTATATTCGACCAATGGACCCTTCGCGCGCGCTTAGGCTAGGTTTGAAAAACTTCTTCGCAGCAAATTGACCTTAATCCAATGTCCTCCTACGCTTCACCTAGGCCATAAAAGAGGCTCAAGGTAAAAGCCTATCAGCGCCTACTGCCGGAACACGCCGCTAAGTCTATATAACTCAAGAGGATCGAACGGATAGCTATGTCAAATTTAGCCTTACGGCCCGAGATTAGGATTGATAGTCGTACCGTTGCAGCGGCGCAGGCTGCCGAAGCCGGCACCTATTCGATACATTGGTTCGACCAACGAGATCGGGCCAAAAGGATAGAGCATTATGTCGACCTGACTCTCTTGAAGATTGACTACATCGACCTACTGGTACCCCTACAAGGGCATGTCAACGAACACCTATTGGCTCATCCTCAGGTGGCCTGTGAATGCCGGACCCTCAGGCAAAAGATAGCGGAAAATAGCTATAAATTTGATATCAATCGGTTCGATACCGCCGGTAAGCTAACGACGCGAAGCGCTTGCATTGAAGATACCCAAGGGCTTCGAATTACCGAAACGACCTTTACCGCTGATGGCGCTTTTGTCGTGCGGTCCAATTACCACTATGCGCCCAACATGACCTTGGTATCGGTCCAGCACTATGACAGTTTCGGCAATGTCGTTTCATCCTAACCGGCAACAAACCACCCGATTGAATCGGGTGGCTTGGGTTTAATAGGACGCCCTACTGCGTGAAACAGGCCCAAAGTGCGACGGATCAGGGATAGAGTTGATAAATTAGGGCTCCGTTCTGATTGCGTTTAAAGACATTGGTCTTACCACACTGGGCAAAGTGATTGTTCGACACGTAAGGTGTGTTGGCTTGCTGGATATCACCTTCCCATCCAAGACCATCACCATTGTAGGATTTCAATTCAAACCAATGTTGGCCCAGTTCGTCGACCACTGCAACACCGTTGCAATAGACCTCGGCATCCAACAGCCAGTAATTATCACCCCAAAGATTCAGCGGAGTATAGCCATAGCCGTCGTCGATAACCGTTTTGCCAAAGTCGGCATCGTTGGTTGTCCAGATCATCGGGCTGCCAATCACTTCGCCCTGTTGGTCCTCAGCGCCGTGCCAGTCGAGGTACCAATCGTTGCTGCGCGCTGGATCGTCCCGTCCCAGTCGATGGCGCATCGGAATGGCGCAGTCCCACTTGGCTGCCTCACTGGCGCCACAGTCGACCCCTCGAACAGTTTGGGAATAGCCCCAGTCAATGCCGCCGCGCAAAAAGGTCGGCTCATCATCGGGATTTTCGGCCTGAATAAAGACTAACGTTCGCGCGGCGGGAAAGGGTCCAAAACTGAGTTTCTCGACCTGATAGGCATGACTGTCATCATAGAAGCTCACCCGATAATAACCGGGTCCGCCCAAGATTTTAATATCGCCACCGTCGGGTTCGGCAATGCCCTGCCAGTTGCGACCGTCATTATCAGAATCGCCGTAGTTCCACAGCCAGGGATTATCGACCGGATCGATATCGAACTTAAACCGCTCGCTTGGAGAGTGGCCGCTGAATTCAATGGTGTTTTGCCAGTAAGAGTCGCCTGCGTAATTGGTGAATTTCTGCATGGACTGATAGCCGCTCTCGACATTCCAGTCGTTGTGGGTGCCGCGAAGATAGACTGCGGGAAAGTCGGGTATGCCCAGACGATAATTCTGGGCATAATTATTGTCTACCGCCACCGGTCCGCCAAAATCATATTTAACAAAGTACTTTAGATCGTCGGCATTTGCTGGCAAGCCAAGAATTGAAAAGCGCCACAATTCACCGCCCTGGACACCTGGATTGGTGAAGCGGCTTAACGGGTGAGACCCAGTGGTATCGATAAATTCAGCAGAGACCTGCGCCGTAGTTTGCCAGTCGTCCAGGGAGTAAACCAAGGTGACGGTCTTCAGGGGTGCCAAATTTTGCAGTAGGATACGACCGCCGGACAGATCACAACGATCCATCTGGGTATCGCAACGAATCTCGCCCTTATCGTTAATCAACACCTGATAATTGGGTGCGAGCATATAGCCATCGTTCATCCCCAAGTGGAAATTTTGTTGCTGGTTATTGTCCCAAAATATTTGGTCGTTGGCCTCTACCCGCACGGCAAAGTTCAGGTCGGTTGCGGTAATTTCATCGCAGCGCCAACTGTCGACTACGGTGCATAGGGTCATCGACGCTTGCCAAACCTCCCGGCCGTCGCCGGCCACACCGAGATAGTTAGCCAGCAAGTCGCGCCACTGCCCGTCGTGCGCCTGATAATAAAGGTTAACGGTCTTATTCGGTGCGAGGTTGTCGACCTTGATAACAAAGCGCGCTTCCTGACCACCTAAACCACGATAGGAATAGACTCGACTCATGGCACTGACCAAGTTCACTTCGGCGTCGGCCCAGGCCATCGATGTCGAGAACAGGCCGGTTAAAAAAGCCAAGATTAAAAGAAAATTTTTCATGCTAACACCCCCAAGGCGTCAATGATGGGTGACACGTCAGGGACCATTTATCACTACGGGGATTGCCAAACCTTCCGTCAGCTTGCAAGGCTACTATTTAACAATCAACAAACCATAACGGCCCTCTAGTCCAGTTAATGTTGCTGTTGCCCAGCTGCGGCGAACGGACTTCAGAGCATGGGCCTTAGGGTTAGGCACACACAAACTCCGCCTATCCTTTGCCTAGCGTCTATTCACGTTCGCCTAAAGCTCGGCGCACAGACGTCAACTCGACAACCTAGGACGGCACCCTGCTGACTCAGGGCCGTCCCGATTCATTACCGTTTGACGTCAGCAAGCATATTAGGCGCCCGACACAGGGGCCACAACGGGCAAAAATAGCCTAATATGAAGCCTGTTGGATTTCAGGGCGCTGACCAACGAGACCTCATTGGTGGCATGGCGCGGTTAGGACAGGGTGAGGTCTGTCCACTCGCCCGGCGTTAATGAGTGCGTTGGTCAATAAGCCAACTCACCGAGGTTGACCGTCCAAGGATCGTTGTAGAGACTCCAGGCATTGGCATTGGCCGTCGGGCTCCAGGCATCATTCCAGGGTATGAAGTATGATGTCTTAGGGAAGTTACTGTGTAGGGCATTGATAAATTGTTCGAAATCATACTTTCCGTGCGCGTCAAAAACAGCCTGGCTCGGCCCGATCTCAGCAAACACAAAGGGCTTGTTCACCTCTGACAGCTCGTCATATCCGCGTTGCACCTTGGCATCCCAAATGCTCAGGTTATAGGCATCTAGGCCGACCACATCGACATAGTCATCCCCCGGATAAAAGCTCATCTTATAGTCGCGATTGGCATCGGGTGAGTAGACCCAGATGAGGTTATTTAAACCTCTATCCTGGGTAAAGTAATGGTACATTTCGATCCATAATCTTTTATAGAGCGCATGACGCACAGCATCATTAGTGTTGTAGCCGCTTGCGCCCCACCAGAACCATTCACCCGTCATTTCGTGCAAGGGCCGATAGATGACCGTGACGCCAGAATTCTGCAGGTCCTCTAGACCATCGGCAACCTTGTTCAGTATTTGAAACCATCGCTTACGAATATCATGACCCTGTTGAAATATTTTCGCATACTGCCAATTAGCGATAGGGTTCTTTAACCCACCGCCATTGGTGGGAATCGGGCTCGGCAAGTGGTTGCTGATTTGCACCAATCCGCCTTGATTGTTAAATAAATTTTTCAGCGTCGCGTTGCAGTCATAGTTAATCAGATCGGCGACCCGGTTGGCACGATCCCAGCCTCGGGCATAATCGCAAGCGTAAATCGCCGGTCGTTGACCGGTCCACGCCTTAATCTTATCGGACTCTGCCAGGCTAAAGGCACTGCCACCGGATATACCCGAATAACCGCCAAATGCGCCAGAAAGAACGCGATTGGTACTCTTGTTGGGGAGGTTTTGCAGGTAGCGATAAATATCCTGTGTGGTTTGGTTGGCAGACCCGTTGGCCAGTCCACTGGCAGCCCCGCTGCTGTTGGCTGAGCAGGTGGTGTTATCTTCCCAGCCCCAGCCGTCACCGTCCGGATCGGCCGATTGTGCGCTGCAACTGTGATGCATCACACATACATTGGCATCTTGCCAGCCCCAGCCATCACCGTCAGGATCGGCCGAAGCGTTGCTGCAGTCGGGGTAGCGGAAGCAGGATTGGTTGTTTTGCCAACCATAGCCGGTGCCGTCTAAGGCGGTTCCATTGCTGCAGTCGGGGTAGGATTGAGCGTTTGCGGTTGCGCCGAGGGCGCATGAAACTAGCAGGGTCGCCTGGATAATGCTTCTAAATACGTCCATGTTTCACCTAATATTTTATAGAAAAAATTAATTATCCTTAATAATAACGGATACATATCACACTGATTGCGATTAATAATGGCAATTCATTGCGCGTAACCGGAGGATAGAACGGTTGCTCGTGCACAGGCAGCGAGCAAAGCCATCAACCTATCCTTCCGGTTATTAGGATCAAACGATAACAAGCTGTCTGGATGTTAAAAGAAGGATTTAGCGGGTAATGGAGAACTATAGATTTGGGACTATATTGCGGGTAACGCCTAGGCTTGGCCGCCGTGGCCGGACAGGGCTGCGATATCGATGCCGAGTAGGGTCAGAGCCCGTTGGTATTTGCTCGCGTCCTCGGCGGCAAAAATAATATCGTTGTCCGCGGCGACCGTCAGCCAAGCATTCTGTTTGAGTTCTTCCTCCAATTGGCCTTCGGACCAACCGGAGTAACCTAGGCAAAAAATATAATCGCTCGGTCCTTCTCCTTGGGCCAGAGCTTGCAGTATATCCGTACTGGTCGTGAGACCCAGATTGCCGTTATCCACTGAACCCTGCCAGACTCGTTCCGACAGTCGATGCAAGACGAAGCCCTGTTCGGAACTCACCGGTCCGCCAAGATGCACACCATGTTCGCCGGTGAGCGCATCGACCGGGCTAATGCTTGCAGACTCGCAAATTTCGGCCAGACGATAGGAGCTAGGGCGATTGATAATAACCCCCATGGCGCCCTGCGCATCGTGCTGCAGAATATAGCTGACGGTGCCAGCAAACTCCGGATCGGCCATCGAGGGCATCGCGATTAAAAAATGATGACTCAAATTCATATCGGTCACAAACTTACTCCTTTAAATAGCTTCGCCGGGCAATGGTCGAATTCGCGTTCGGGTTGTCTCGTAACCCGGTTGCGGCAGGTTGGGTATCCATTGGCTGCAGATCAGCGAAACCAGGGCCAGACCGGCACCCACGTAAAATACCAACTCCGGGGATACTAACCAGACCAGGCCCAACATGGCCGGCAAGGCCACGGCAGCTATATGGTTGATGGTGAATGACACACCGGCACTGGAGGCCATATCCTTAGGGTCGGCTATCTTTTGAAAATAGGTTTTGATGGCAATGGCCATAGCGAAAAACAAATGGTCGACAATATACAGGCTCGCGGCGAACCAAGGATTTTCGACCAGCGCATAGCCGCAAAACACCAGCGTCAAACCGAGGTATTCTAAGGTTAGGGCCTTGCGCTCGCCAATCCGACCGATCCAGGCACCGATTTTACGCGCAAAAAACATATTGAAAAAATAATTTATTAGCAGCAGCAGGGCAATCTGCCCGGCACTGTAACCAAATTTCTCCACCATCAGGAAGCCGGCAAAAACCACAAAGATTTGCCGACGTGCCCCGCTCAAAAAAGTAAGCAGATAAAAGAGCCAATAGCGTTTGCGCAGTACCAAATGTTTATTCTGGGGCGTCTTGGCGGGGAACAAGGGGAATCGCAACGCCATATAGAGCACAAGAATTAACGTTAGTCCGCCAAACAGACCATAAACATAGCGATACGGCAAGGCAAAATATTCGATGCTCAGCCAGATACCGCCAAAGGCGGCCACAGCGGCCACAGCCTTAACCGACAGGGCCCGACCCATAAATTCGGCGGCCCGTTCCTTGGGCAACCATTGCAGGGTGAGCGATTGATTGAGGGTTTCCAAATAATGGAAGCCAATCGACATCAGCACCGTGGTCAAATAGAGCCCGAGTGTGGACGGAAAAAATCCGGTCAAGAAGACACCAATGGCGAGCGTAAATAGAGCCATTACGGCAAAGCGCTGCTCGTGGATATACCAGAGAATGAACACGGCCGTGAAGGCGAGAAAACCAGGCACCTCACGCAGGCTCTGCAAAACGCCAATTTCCTTACCGGTAAATTGGGCCATCTCGATGGTGAAATTATTGAGCAGGGCCATCCACGCCGAAAACGCGATAGGCATGGCAAAGGCAATCAATAACAAGAAGTTTTCGCGTTGGTTTTGATCCGAACTCATACCGGGGTCTCATGACAGCTTGGGCAATCAATTGCCCGAGTGAAGTTAAAGGTCTGCCAATCCATCTCGCGAGCGTCCCAGCTCAACAGCCGGCCAAACAACGGGCGACCAAGGTTGAGGAGGATTTTTATGGTCTCCAGCGCCATAATAGAGCCGATGGTACCCACGACCGGCCCTAGTACGCCGGCACTGGCGCAGCTCAGGTGCTCATCTTGGCCTTGGGGGTAGAGGCACTCAAAACAGGGGCTGGCGTGGCGGGCAAAGTCGAAACTGCTCACCTGACCGCTGGTACCGATGGCAGCACCACTTATCAGGGGGATCTGCTCGCGTTGGCAAAAGGCATTAACCAGATAACGACTGGCAAAGTTATCGGTCCCGATAACCACTAGATCGACGTTCGCTAGCATAGCAGCACAGTTGACCGCTGTTAGGCGCTCAGCGTAGGCGGTTACTCGAACCTCCGGGTTGAGGCGATGAATATAATCCTCGGCGCTGGTGACCTTGGCGACTCCGAGCTGAGTCGTATCATGAATAATTTGCCGCTGCAGGTTGGTCACCTCAACAAGATCGTCGTCAACCAAGGATAGCTGACCGATACCGGCGGCGGCCAAATATTGAACCACCGGGCTGCCGAGGCCGCCGACGCCGATTACCGCGACATGACTGGCCAATAGGCGGGCCTGTCCGGCGACGTCGACCTCGGGCAAGAGTATGTTGCGGGCATAACGTAACAGCTGGTCATCGCTTAGGCTTATCATAGAGGCTTTACACCACCGTTCGGAATGAACCGACCGCCATAGCGTCGGCTGTTATGGGCGACAAAAACTAAAAAACCCTTTGCAGACTGCTCGGCAAAGGGTTTGCTTAATCAATCTATTGAGCGGGTCAGGACCTGCCTTTACTCGGCAGGGGCCGACGACGCTTTGATCAAAGTCTCAAGTTCGCCGCTTTCGGACATTTCGGTCACTATATCGCACCCGCCAATTAATTCGCCCTTGACCCACAGCTGAGGAAAGGTCGGCCAGTTGGCAAATTTCGGCAATTCAGCCCGAATATCGGGATGCTGCAAAATGTCGATATAGGCAAATCGTTCGCCGCAAGACATGACAGCTTGCACCGTTTTAGCCGAAAAACCGCACATCGGCTGATTGGGATTGCCCTTCATATAGAGAAGCACTGCATTGCTACTAATTTGTTCTTTGATGTTTTCTAAGGTGTCGCTCATATAACCTACCAATCTAGTCAGATATCTGCGCCCCATTGTACCGATTTAAGTTCAGACCACCAGCCCTGCCCTAACGGTTATCGACAAATAGGCCTCAGGTCGATTTGGCCACGAAACACTCTCCAGGCCACGCGATTCTGAGGGCAGCCCCGGTGTTGCGGATACTGCCAGCCAGTGTCGCCAAAATCGCAGCAAACCAGCATTGATGCGGCTCAAAAGCCATGATAGCCTATCGAATTCCCCGCTCATATTGGAGCCAGCTACCATGTCAGTCCGTCACTTCCTCACCCTGAATGATTTAAGCCAGAGCGAAGCACTGCAAATCATCGCACGCGCCTCTGAATTAAAGCAGATGCACAAAAACCGGACTGTCTATGAGCCTCTTAAGGGCCGGGTATTGGCGATGATTTTCGAAAAATCGTCAACTCGGACTCGAGTTTCATTTGAAGCCGGCATGAATCAACTGGGCGGCACGGCCATTTTCCTGTCGCCGCGCGACACCCAGTTGGGTCGGGGCGAACCGATTGAAGACAGCGCGCGCGTTCTGTCCGAAATGGTCGATGCGGTCATGGTGCGGACCTTTGAACACTCTAAGATCGCCACCTTTGCGCAATACAGCTCGGTGCCGGTGATCAATGCCCTGACCGACGATTACCATCCCTGTCAGTTGCTCGCCGATATGCAAGCCTATATAGAGGCACGAGGCTCTATTGCGGGCAAAACCGTAACCTGGATTGGCGACGGCAATAATATGTGCAACAGCTACATTAACGCGGCGATGTTGTTTGATTTTAAGCTCAACATAGCATGCCCGGAGGGTTACGAGCCGATGGCGGCCTTGCTTGCCCAAGCCGGTCAGCGCGTCACCCTGTATCGCTCCGCCAGTGAGGCGTGCCGAGGTGCCCACCTGGTTACCACCGATGTTTGGGCCAGCATGGGCCAGGAAGAAGAAACCAAACTCAGACGCCAAGCCTTCGCCGATTATCAGGTGTCCCCTGCCCTGCTCGACACGGCCGATGCCGAGGCGATATTTCTACACTGCCTGCCGGCTCACCGCGGTGAAGAGGTAAGTGAAGATATGCTCGATGACCCGCGCTCTAGGGTGTTTGAACAGGCCGGCAATCGACTGCATGCGCAGAAGGCCTTGCTGGAATTTTTGCTCTTAAACAACGCCTAACGGCGACGCGTTCAACATGGCCAGCTCTTAGCCGAGCGATTGGCCCCTTAGGGGCCAATCGACATCGCGAGCACCGTGCTGACCGCTGACAGAGGTAAACCGGACTGTTCCTGCAGGTCGTTAAAGTATGCCTGCACTCGGTGCAAATCACGTAACCCGGTCGGCTTGGCTGACACCACGCCCTCGTTCACTAAAACCCGAACCACATCGTTGCTCAGCACGAAGGTGTCTTTGCCAAACATTCGCAGCACCCGAGCGCCGCCATCGCCACCGAGAAAAGCGCCGCGCTTCTTGAACAGTAGCCATAAACTGACTATATCGTCACTCGGCCATTGCGCAATAAAGTCTCCGAAGGAGCCGAACTCACGACTGATGTCGCTGACCATCTGGGCATTGATGGGTATGGTTTTCATCTTGCGCCAGTGACGAATCAACGCTGCGTTTAGCATCAGTTGCTCAAAACGGGCGTCATCGATTAATTGACAGGCGCGCGGATCGAAGCCCCAAAAGTGTTCCTCGAAGGCCGGCCAGCGGCTATCAACCACCGAATGGCGCATACCGGCGCGAAACACTCGTTGGCTGATGGCACTCAAATAGCGATCGTCAGTGACGCTACGCAGCTCTGCGGCAGTGCGCAAACGCGGAAATCGAGCGCGAATATGCGCCTCGTTTTGGTAATGGTTGAGTGCTTGGTGCCAGTAATCTTCGAAGGTCATAGCGTCTCTTTCGCCAAATCCAATGAGGCCGAGTTAATGCAGTAGCGCAAACCACTGGGCTCGGGACCGTCATCAAACAGGTGCCCCAGGTGCGCATCGCACTGGGCGCATACTACTTCGGTGCGGACCATGCCATGGCTGATATCGCGTTTCTCGAGCACGGCAGCCTTATCAACTGACGCGTAAAAACTCGGCCAGCCACAGCCTGCGTCAAACTTGGTCTCTGAACTAAAGAGAGGCGTTTTACAACAGATACAGCGGTAGCTGCCGGCACTGGTTTCATCCCAATAAATACCGGTGAACGGTCGTTCGGTGTGGGCCTGCCGGGTTACTCGAAATTGCTCGTCGGTTAGACTTTGCTGCCATTGCTCCGGCGTTTTGATTATTTTGTCGGTCACTGAACATCTCCCATAGGATTTAAATCACCGAGTCTTTATACTCGGGGGGAGACTATCTGGATTGGGCTCAGGTGCCAATTGTTTTCCCTTTCTGGCATCGACCTATCCGGTCGGGAGTCCACTGCAATCGAGGTTCGCTGTGCGGACCGGACAACCGATACACCGATCAACCCTGGCGAAGAGTAATCTATGAAGGAAATTAAAAAATCGGACAAGCTGGCGAATATCTTCTATGAAATTCGTGGCCCAGTTCTCGATGAAGCCTCCCGCATGGAAGACGAGGGCCAGCGCATTCTTAAGTTGAATATCGGCAACCCGAAGCCGTTTGGCTTTGATGCGCCCGATGAGATCATTCAGGATGTGATCAAAAATCTGCCGCATTCTGAGGGTTACTCTGAGTCAAAGGGCATCTATTCGGCCCGTAAAGCCGTTATGCAATATTATCAGCAACAGCGGGTTCACAATGTTGAGGTCGATGACGTCTATTTGGGTAACGGTGCCAGTGAATTGATTCACCTAGCCTGTACCGCGATCGTTAACACCGGCGATGAGGTGCTCGTACCAGCACCCGATTACCCGCTCTGGACCGGCGCTGTGACCCTAGGCGGCGGCAAGGCGGTGCACTATCGCTGTGACGAACAGGCCGACTGGTTTCCCGATATAGAGGATATCAAAGCCAAGATTAACAGCCGCACCCGGGCTATCGTGGTGATCAACCCGAACAACCCAACCGGAGCGGTCTACTCCAAGGCCCTATTACTTGAGATCGTTGAACTGGCTCGCCAACACGACCTGATCATTCTGGCCGACGAAATCTATGACAAGATTCTCTATGATGGCGCCGTGCACCATTGCCTCGCCGCGCTCTCGCATGATGTCCTGACGCTGACCTTCAATGGCCTGTCAAAGGCCTATCGTTTGTGTGGTTGGCGCTCCGGCTGGATGCTGATCTCCGGACCCAAACACATGGCCAAGGATCTTATCCAAGGCTTCAATATGCTTTCCAGCATGCGTTTATGCCCTAATGTTCCGGCGCAATACGCCATCCAGACCTCACTCGGGGGTTATCAAACAATCAACGACTTGACCGCGCCCGGTGGCCGAATGTATGAACAGCGCAATCAATCGGTTGCTGCGATCAATGCCATTCCTGGCTTATCGGTGGTCAACCCTAAGGGCGCGCTCTATCTCTTTGTGAAAATGGACAAACGCAAATTTGGTTTGTCCAATGACGAACAGATGGCCTTAGATCTGTTACGCCAGGAAAAAATTCTGGTGGTGCACGGGCGCGGTTTTAACTATCCCGATGTCGATCACTTCCGTATGGTATTTTTGCCGCCGAAAGACGTATTGATGGAAGCGACCGAACGTATGGCGCGTTTTTTCAGTGCCTATCGCCAAGACTGAGCCCTGCTTAATTTGCCTGTTAGCACAGGTCTCAATGATCTGACCTAAACAGTGCCGTGCACACGGCAGCAAGACTGGAAGGCCAGGGCACTTCGCTGCAAAGGCGGGGCTCAAATGAAGTCGTTAAAGCCCAAGCAGACGAGCCAATCCCGCAACTGCGGCGGTGCCTGGGCAATGGGTACCGAGGCCAGCTCGCGCCGAGTCGGATACGCCTTACGTAAGCGATCAAACATCTGCCCATCAAGGTGATCGTTCACGACAGAACAGGCCATGGTCACGCTATCGCGTGCCGGGTCATAGACCGCCAAAACCAATGCGCTGGCCCACTGCCGGATATCCTCATGATAGTAGAGATCGGCATTTAGGGGCGCCACCGGCGGTCTGGGCACCTCGTCGGACAGACTCAAACCGGCCCACTGGGCTAGCTGATGGGCGATCATCGCGGTCCCATTTGCCCGCCCCTCCAGGCTGTAACCGGCTACGTGCGGCGATGCAAGGGCGACCTCAGAAAGCAGGCTTTGCGCCACTTGGGGTTCGTTCGGCCAGACATCGAGGACAGCGTTGAGCTGACCCGCAGACAACCGCTCCAATAAGGCGTCTTCGACTACTACGGGCCCGCGTCCGGCATTGATCAGCCAAGCACCCGGCCGCATCTGAGCCAACAGGGCTTGGTCGAACAGCTGGTGTGTCGGATTCGGGCCCGAGCGGGTATGGGGGGTATGCAGACAAACAATATCGCACGCCGCGAGCAGTTCGGGCAATTCCAGATGGTCAGGCAGCAGGCCCTGTTGGTGCTTGGCCGGGTCGCAGACCCGCACCGAAACACCCAGTTGGCGCAAACGGTCGACCACCACGCTGCCGACATTGCCAACACCCACCACACCGATGGTGTGTTGCCACCAGCAGAGCTCACGGTCCAGATGCAAACGAGACAATATACTCAGCAACCAATCGGCGACCGATTGAGCGTTACAGCCTGGAGCAAAGGCAAAGGGGATCTGGTGTTGGTGCAGATAGTCGAGATCGATATGGTCGGTGCCGATGGTGGCACTGCCGACAAAACGGATGGGGGTATTCTGGAGCAGGGCTTGGTTGACCTGGGTGACCGAGCGCACTAACAGTACGTCGGCCCCGAGCAGGTCGGCCGAACCTAGCGTTCGGCCTGCTTGACGGACAATGGTTTGCACCCTGCCCGCCAGCCAGGCCTCGACATTGGGCATATTTTCATCTGCCACAATACGCAAGGTCGGCATAGTTTAGCTCTTTGGCGCGTCGGCTTCGATGGCAACATTGCCGATGTTATCACCGTCAAAGTCATCTTCGTCATCCGGATCATTGAAGTCGACATCGACGGTAATTTCCGGGCCCGCCTCAGTCTGATCAACATTCACCGCAGTTACTTCACCAACCGGCTTGTGGCTGTCGTCGTCGTCTTCGTCGTCTAGGTCTTCAACCTTGGTCTGCACCGGCGTGACACTTGGCGAATCTTCTTCAAGCGCGCTGTCGACGCTGCTATCTACCTCAACGGCGGCGTCAACAATCTCATCCGTGCGCAGATGTTCTGGCAGCATTTCGACATCGATTTTAGCCTTGACGTACTCTTCGATGGCTGGAATCAGAAACGAATCGTCTTCACAGGCAAAGCTGATCGATACGCCCTTCTTACCGGCACGACCGGTGCGGCCAATGCGGTGTACATAGTCTTCGGCGTCTTCCGGCAGAGTGTAGTTAATCACGTGTGACACGCCGTCGATATGAATGCCACGACCAGCAACATCGGTTGCGACCAGGACTTCGAACTTACCTTCTTTAAAGCCGTCCAGGGTGCGTATCCGCTTATTCTGCGGGACATCACCGGACAATACTTCACACTCGATACCGTCTTTCTTAAGATTTTCAGACAGATCGCGCACTATATCTTTGCGATTGGCGAAGACCAACACTCGGTCGGCTTCCGGGCGGCGTAAAATGCGCCGTAACACCTGGTATTTCTCATCGGCGGAAATGATATAGACATGCTGCTCTACATCATCAGAGGTCTTGGTTAAGGGTTCAACTTCAACCTGCACTGGCTCATTAGTCCAACGCTCAGCCAGGTTCAAAATATCCTGGGAGAAGGTCGCCGAAAACATCAGCGTCTGACGATTCTCAGTGCGCGGTGTGGCCCGTACAATGGTCTTAATATCGGGGATAAAGCCCATATCCAGCATGCGATCGGCTTCATCGATCACCAGCAACTCGATCTGATCTAAGAACACCAGCTTTCGGTTCATGAAATCGATCAACCGACCGGGCGTGGCTACCATGATATCGACACGCTGTTCAGCCAACTGCTTCTGCTGCTTCTCGAAATCCATTCCACCGACCACAGCAACAACTTTCAGTCGGCTGTATTTGGTCAGCTGCTGGGCGTCTTCTGCTATTTGCAGGGCCAGCTCGCGGGTTGGCGCTAAAATCAAGGCACGGGGCTCACCCAGATATTGCTCTTCCAGACGGTGCTCCAATAAGTCAGTAATGGCCGTGATCAGGAAGGCGGCGGTCTTGCCCGTTCCCGTCTGGGCTTTACCGATGCAATCAAAACCGGCCAAAGCGTAAGGCAGGGTCATGGCTTGGATTGGACTACAGTATTGGTAACCCACTTCTTGGATTGCCCGCATCAGGGCGATGGGTAAAAAGAGGTCATGAAATCTTACTTTTCCGGCAGCTTCTTCAACTTTAAATTGAGCAATGTGCCATCTTGGACGACGGTAACGTTTATTTTGGTTTGTCACAGAATCACATATTCTCTATTACGGGTTAAGGCACGCGGCCTCCAAACCCTGGTTTCATTATGTAACCAGACACGTCTGGTACTTTTCTGGGGCTCTGGCTTAAAGAACTTCAGAGCAATGGTCGGCTGCCGGATGTCGGTTTGATTCGGACACCTCGGCTGCCGAGCCATGATCAGGGGATTGTAGCTCATTTTTTAACGTATCACGACAGCAGATTTTGGCCGACCACAAACACTCCTAATGAGTGTCCGCTTGAGCACCGGGGCGGCACGCCAACTATAATCCCGAGCCGGTGCATGACTATCGCCACACATCATCCCAACGAGCGATCGCATACCGTCCAATGGCGCTTATTGCTTAGCTTTCGGACGGTTTAACCAGTCGACTCAACAGGGCTGAGGTATCACAGCGATTCTGGCCATCAGCCTGCAGCTCTTGGTAAAAGCCCTGAACCTGAGCGGCCACGGGTAAGGCCAAACCTTTACTACCAGCCTCATCGAGACAGTACCCTAAGTCCTTGACCATCCAATCAATGGCAAAGCCAAAATCATACTCGCCGCGCGCCATCGTTAGGGCCCGATTTTCCAGCTGCCAACTTTGCGCGGCACCACCGGCCAAGACCTTTTGCACCGTGCCGATATCGAGGCCGGATGCTAGGGCCAAGGCCAGACCTTCGGACAGACCTTGCAGAATCCCGGCGATGCAGAGCTGATTGACCATCTTGCACAGCTGTCCGCTCCCGGCCGGACCGAGTAACTGCCAACCCTTACCGTAGGTGCCAAAGATCGGAAGCGCAGCCGCAAAAGCACTCTCTGTGCCACCGGCCATAATCGACAGCTGGCCATTGACGGCACCGGCTTGCCCCCCGGACACGGGCGCATCTAGGAACTGGCCACCCAGTTCGGCCACCGCCTGACTCAATTCGCGCGCCAAATCCGCCGAGGTGGTGGTGTGGTCGATAACCAGGGTCCCCGGCTGGATAACCGCTAAGATTCCCTCTTCACCATAGAAAACAGACCGGACATCCTCATCATTGCCAACGCATACCAGCACAATGTCGGCGCCTGCGGCGGCCAAACCGGGTGTGCTCTGGCGCTCGCCACGATAGGTCTGCTGCCAGAGTTCGGCTTTGGCAGGGCTGCGGTTATAAACCGTTACCGAAAATTCAGCCTTAGACAGGTGACCGGCCATGGGAAAGCCCATAACGCCCAGGCCAATAAAGGCGATTTTTGTGTGCTTTGGCATATTGTTTATTCCTCGATTCGACCCATACAAGATACATCAGCCTAGGGTCGTTGTAAGCCGTCGGATAGTTTTAAGACCCGCATTATTTTGCCAATCGATCTAATTGGCTAAGTGTTTTGGTTTTATTGCTCAATCAACCCGAACCACCGCATGTCCTCGGCGGTTTGGGGCCAGGCACGGATAATGCTTAGACTGATAAGTGGCAGTCAACTGCTAGGCATAACCAAAATGGAGATCAAAATGAAAGACAGGTTAAACGAGGAAAATATCAAAGCCCAATTCGATAAAGTCAAACACAAGGCGGAGGCCATGATGGACAATCCGGAGCAACTCAAAAAAGTCGCCGAAAGCGCATGGGAAAAAACCTTAGGCCTCAAAGGGCCCTTAGAGGAGGTTTGGGAACAGTTAAAGCTGATGATTAGCCTGGTAAAAGAATGGCTCGCCGGCAACTACAAAGAGGTACCGACCGCCAGCATCGTCGCAATTATTGCAGGCTTAATTTACTTGCTGTCGCCAATCGACCTTATTCCAGACTTCATCCCAGTGCTGGGCTATCTGGACGATATCTTTGTGCTTGGTGTGGTCTTTACCCAGGTCGCCAAAGATCTCCAGGCCTTTGCTCGCTGGCAGGCCACCGAGTCGGAATCGGCACAAAACACGCCGACCGACAGCCCGATCGAGCCCCCCGCTGACGCCCAACCGGATGCCAGCGAAGCGTCCGACATTAAGCCGGACCCCATGCCAGACGAAGCCAAGGACCGTTAAGGGCATGCCCAGGAGGTCGGAGTCGTTCGGGCTTTGGCTTCCAAAGGCCAATTAAAAACAGTCTTTGTACCCGATTTCGCAAAGTCATGACTCATTAATGAAAGCCCCGACGCGTTTATTTGCTAAGATGCCTCTCCCTCTATGGTTGGCGCCAAGCCAATAGGCCTATGAACCTGGATATTATCGATGAAAACCATCAGCCCATAGGCAAGGCGAATGAACCGCTCGGGGTTCGGATAAAACGCGAATGGCTCACCCTGACGATACTGGGCGCGCCGATCCTAATTGGCCAGTTAGCGCAGATCAGCAACGGCGTGGTCGATACCATCATGGCGGGACATGCCAGTGCCGATGACCTGACCGGCGTGGCCATTGGCAACAGCCTGTGGCTGCCGATCATGCTCTTCATGATCGGTTTACTAAATGCCACTCAGCCGATTATTTCAGGCTATCGGGGCGCCAACCAACCCCATAAAATCATGCCGGTGACCTGGAACGCGGCCTATATTTCGCTCGGCGCGGCCCTGATTGCCATACTACTACTGACCAATGTCGAGCCGGTGCTGGCGCTGATCCAGATGGGCGATAACTCAGCCCGGATCACCACCGGCTATTTAAAGGCCTTCGCCCTTGGCATTCCGGCCATCTTGCTGTTGCTGTCGCTGCGCGGCTTGACCGATGGCCTTGGACACACCAAAATATTCATGGCGTTTTCGATCCTAACCGTGTTGATAAACGCGCCACTGAATTATGTGCTTATTTACGGCAAACTGGGCATGCCGGCCCTGGGCGGCATCGGGTGCGGGTGGGCGACGGCCATCGCCCAGTGGGCCAGCCTGTTGCTGCTGCTAGCGTATCTTAACGTCGCGCCGGCCTTTGAGAATTTTCACCTCTGGCAAGCCCGAATGGCACCAAGCCTGGCCATTATCCGACAAATACTCGGCCTAGGCATACCGATCGGCTTCACGATATTTGTCGAAGCCACCATGTTTTCGTTGGTTGCACTATTGCTGGCCCCCCTGGGCACGGATGTCGTAGCAGGCCATCAAATTGCGCTCAATGTCGTGAGCATCTTTTTTATGGTGCCGATGAGTATCGGACTGGCAATCACCCTACGCATTTCTTTTTTGATCGGTGCCGAACAGCCCAAGACCGCTCGTTTGGTCGCGCGCAGTACAATCATCATGGTTACGGCAATTTCTTTTTGCTTTGCGGCCCTGATGTACAGCTTCGCCAGGCCGATCGCGAGCCTTTACAGCACGGAGGTCGACGTGCTGTTGATGGCCGAACTGTTGCTAGGCTATGGCGCAATGTTCCAGATCGCCGATGTCTTACAGGTGGTATGCATCAGTGGCTTGCGCGGCTATAAGGACACCCGTATCCCGATGTACATTATGCTGTCATCGTTTTGGGGTATCGGTATCCCCTTGGGCTATATTTTGGCATTTCGCGATTGGCTGGTACCCGCTATGGGCGCGCCTGGCTTTTGGATAGGGCTAATAGCGGGGCTATCTCATGCGGCGTTTTGGTTATTGATCCGACTTTTCTTGATCAGCCGTCACCCGCCAACCCCTATTACCGACCGGCTCAAGGCCTAGACTGGAGACTTGTCTGCTCGGCTGACTGGCGGCGCCTAAGGGCGTTCGCCCTTCTCAATCCAAAACCGATAGTCATCGTCCTGATTGAGCGAGGCAATTAGGCGATGTGGCAGGAATTCACAAAATTGCGGTACATCCCGCAAGGTGGCTGGGTCGGTGGCCAATAAAGCCACCACCTCCCCTACCTGCATCTTGCGCAGCTGCCGATGCAGCATCATCACCGGCTCGGGGCAACGTAAACCGCGGGTGTCGAGTTCACAATCGGCATGCTGTTCGGTCATCCGTTTTGATTCCTTAGATCCAACATAACGGTAATTTCCTCTCGGTCATGATACAGCTGGCGCGCTTTAAAAACCGCTTTAGGGTGATTTTCGGCGATCAGGCTGTCGAGCTGAGCCTTAATTTCCTGCCACTCATGAAAGCGTTTTTTCATCGGTAATTTAAGATTAAAGATGGCATATTTGGCATGCCGTCCATCCAACCAATCGTACATCAGCCGAGCCACTCGGGCCGGCTTTTCGACCATATCACAGACCAACCAGTCGACCATCTTAAACGGCTTCCACGTAAAGCCGTCGGCCAGCACATGCTCAACCAGGCCTGAGGCCATTAGGGTTTTGTCCATCGAGCCGTTATCGACGGCGTAGACATAGAGCTCCTGCTTAACCAATTGCCAGGTCCAGCCGCCCGGCGCAGCGCCCAGATCGACCCCGGTACGGCAATCAGCCAAGAGCGCTCGCCATTCCGGGCCGAGAAAGGCCGCAAAGGCCTCCTCAAGCTTGAGGGTGCTGCGACTCGGAGCGGCACTGGGGAATCTGAGTCGGGCGATGCCCATGGGCCAGGGTGCGCGCAAACGCGGCTCATCGAGACCAACCAGGACCTGGGCAGAATCTTTAAAGAATAGCCGTAGTGTCGGCAAGCTCGGGTCTTCTTTTTTGCTCAACAGCCCCTGGTTGCGCAAGGCCTGGCGAACCGGGTGGACAAACTTGCCGGCAAAGCGGGAGGTCGAGTGAAAATCGTCACCCTCAGCGTATTCACACGATACATTGCCAAACAGGCGCACACCCGTCTCGCTGACCAGACTGGTGACCGCTTGCTGAATCGGCCCCAAGCGATCGCTCGGATCCAGATCCTCTAAACGATGATGGATGGGCCAGGCTTCACGACAAAAGACCGACTTCTGCCAGAGCGGGTAAACCTCTGCGGCGTTTTCAGTTTCGAAGATTACAAAGCCGGAATTAATCAGCAGATTAGACCAGCCGAAATAACCCTTTTCGCCGGCCATGTAGGTGATTTCCGCCAGACATTCTTTTTCGAAACCCGGTCGGCAATAAAGCAGTAATGCAGTCATGATCAAGTTCGCTCCAAAAGATAGTTGGCAAATACCAGGGCCCGTTTTTCAGACCACAGCTCGCTATTAAGTTTCCACCGTACAAAACCGACGTGGCCACCACTGGTCGGAATTTCCATAAACAACTGACTCGACCGGACACCTAAATGACAGTCAAAACAGTTGCGGCCTAAAAAGGGATCATCGGCCGCATTGATGATCAGGGTCGGCCGCCGTAGGTCGGGCAAGGCGTTGCGACTGGAGCACTGCGCCCAATAATCCTGCGCGCCGGTGAAACCATGCAAGGGGCCGGTATAACGGTCGTCAAAATCACGGAAGTTTTTAATGTCGGCAAAATTGGCACTGGATATTTGTTCGGGGAAGCGTTCCGCCTTGGCACTGATTTTGACCTTGAGATCGCGCAGGAATCGTTGCATGTAGAGGCGTTGCGCCGGTTGCGCCAGTCGCCCGGCGCAGCTGGCCAAATCAAGCGGCACGCTGAAACCGACACCCCCGATCACCTCATCCGGCAGATCCGGCTCAGCAAGAGCCAGTACCGTCTGGTTACCACCCATACTAAAGCCGGTTAAAAATATTTTCTCAGCCTGTTGATGATTCAGCAGTTCCATCATAACAGCCTTTAGATCATCGATGGCGCCGCTGTGATAGAAGCGCGGTAACCGGTTCGGCTCGCCGCCACAACCGCGGAAATTCCAGGCCAGCACCTGCCAGCCCGCGGCGTGAAAGGCGCGTGCCATGCCCTGCATATAGGGCCGACGACTGGACCCTTCCAAACCGTGACTGAGAATGACCCAAGGGGCCGACGAGGCCGGTTGCCGGAGCATATCTAACAAGAGAAAATCGCCATCGGCCAATTCCAAGCGACTGCGCTCAAAAGGCACCGTTACCTGACGCAAGAGGGTTGGCAGGATAGATTGAACATGTCCATTGGACAACCCAAAGCTGGGTGAATAGGAGGGGAAGTCGTATAACGCCTGTGTCATTGCTGCGAGCCCAAACCTGATAAAACGGCGGGCATAATAACGGTTTGGGTCGGAAAATACAGGTCAAAGCTGATATTTAACTGCACCGGCAGCCATTCTTAGGCCGAGGATTTAAGCAGACCATAGCCAATTAAGACAAAAACCATCAACACTAGGGTGCCCATACGCACCTGCTGGCACCTTCTACAGGGTTTTCGGGCCATTAGTGGGAAGCCTTCTTAGGCATATAGCGCACACTCAGTGCGTCAAAGAAACTTTCTTTCAATTGCGATATTTCTTTTTTTACGTCATCAAGCAGATGGATTTCTTCACCACTAAGCTGTTGCTTTTCGGCGTAGATTTGACGCCGAAGCATGACTATTTTCGCCCCATAGATGCGTAATGACCGTTCGAGCCGTTTCTCACCGAGCAATAACAGCGTGCTTTCGGCTTCGGTTAAGGCATGAAACACCGACGCCAATTCGTCACCAACGCGGGCCAGCTCATCACGGCGCGGCTTCGGCCAATGTTGACCGTAGCGCGTAAATTCGGTCGCTAGGGCCAAATACTGTTGATAGACGTAGTGCACCCGACCAACATTGCCGGCCACTAATTCGAACAGTTCTCGACGCCGACGGATTTCGGCTTCAGCACGACTGTCCAAAGACTGATGACGGCGCAAATAATAAAGAAAGGCCAGGCCACTGAGCAACATGCCCGCCGCAATCTTCACACCCGCATCGATTATTTCTAGGGTGACCATACTGTACTCCTTCGGATTTTTGACGCTTTAGGTCGATTCAGAGACTATCAGCAATAATGATGCCTGATTCGGCAATAATGATGCCTAATTAGGCGAAAGCCAAATTAAAGCTTTACGGCGCGCCTGCTAAAGCCGGCCTTAAAGCCAGCCGAAGAAAAATGCATCAGACCCACCTGGTGACAGAATAACCAGCACGGAGTGCTTTGTGTGCAAATGGCGCCAAAACCGGATCTAATTTATCTAAATCGGGAAAAACCTAAAAAAAACAATCCCTTAGCTATTGACTCCTACTGCGCTGACATTAGAATACGTCCCCGTTGTTCCTCGATAGCTCAGTTGGTAGAGCAGTAGACTGTTAATCTATTGGTCGCTGGTTCGAGTCCAGCTCGAGGAGCCAACCTAATTTTGTCATCGCGTCCAACAACGTGATTATACCGACTTTTCCTCGATAGCTCAGTTGGTAGAGCAGTAGACTGTTAATCTATTGGTCGCTGGTTCGAGTCCAGCTCGAGGAGCCATATAGTAAGGCGTACCCTAGGGTACGCCTTTTTTTTTGCCGTCAGAACGCCGAGCTCACCCGTGTCGGGCCAGCCCGTCGATCCTCAGAGGGGCCGATATGTTTGGATTAGGGCGCAACAGCTGGTTATTGGTATTGGTTCAACCGTTCGCGCTGGCCATCTCATCGGCCATTGTTCTCAGCAGTGGTTTTGTCGGCAAGGCTCTCGCGCCATCGCCGCAATGGGCGACTCTGCCGATCAGCCTAATGGTTGTCGGTCTCACCATCGGCGCTATACCGGCGGCATTGTTGATGCAGCGCTTTGGCCGTAAGCCGGTTTTTCTCGCGGCGATGTTACTCTCCAGCCTGTGCTCTGTACTGGCAGCTTGGGCCATCAGCCACAGTCAGTTTGCGGTGTTCTTGCTGGCCATCACCGGCATTGGCTCGACACTCGCGGTGGTCCAGCAGTTCCGTTTCGCCGCCATCGAAGGCGCCAGCCACCCCAGCCTGGCTGGCCGCGCGGTATCGATTCTGATGCTCGGTAGCGTGTTTGCCGCGCTGATCGGCACTGAGACCGTCACCCTGGGCCAGACACTATTGCCCGCCGACTATGCCGGCTCCTATGCCCTGTTGTCCGTCTCGACCCTGATTGCCTTTGCCCTCTTACTCTTTTTTAAGGCGGATCCAAAAATTGCCCCAGCGCAATCCAGCGCAACCGAAGGGCCAATCCGTAACATCCTCAACCGGCCAACCCTGATGATCGCAATTTCGGCCGCGTGCGTTGGCTACAGCGTCATGGCCTTTGTCATGACCGCGACCCCATTGGCCATGCACGAGGTGCACCTGCACAGCTTAGCAAGCACCAAGTGGGTGATCCAGAGCCATATAATGGCCATGTATCTGCCATCGCTGATCACCGGTGAACTGATTCGCCGCTTTGGCAGCCTTAAGATTATCTATGCCGGGCTGTTAGCCTTTCTCTTGACCACCGTGGTCGCCTTTGCCGGCGCCGATGTCCTGCACTATTGGTGGGCTCTCGTGCTCCTGGGTTTGGGCTGGAACTTCCTGTTTATCGGCGGCACCACCCTGCTAGCGCAAAGTTATCTGGCGCATGAGAAATTCAAGATCCAGGCGATCAATGATTTTTCAATCTTTGTGTTGCAAGCAACCGCTTCGCTTGCTGCCGGAGCCATCCTGTTCGCTCAGGGCTGGAGCGCGATCATCATCATCGCTCTGGTCCCGACGGTTCTGATGATGCTGGCTCTCGGCGTTTATCTAGTGCGCAGAAAATATCACCCAGCGCTTGACTAAGCGCCTTGTCAGAGCAATGCAGAGACCGCTATAGATACCGTCAGACTGGCGCTTATATGGGCCGTTCAGACGAACGCGGGGCAAAAAAAAACCCCGCAAGCGGGGTTTCTTTCAGTTGGGTGCAGCCGAACAGACCTACACCCGGCGCAACTTAAGCAAACGCCTTAGGCTGTGACACTAGATGATCTCAAGCAGTTCAACTTCGAAGATCAGGGTAGAACCCGGTGGAATCTGCGGGCTCGCCTGTGAATCGCCGTAGGCCAAGGCCGCTGGGATGAAGAGTCGATACTTTTCGCCCTTCGCCATCAATTGAACGCCTTCGGTCCAACCGGTAATTACTTGATTGAGTGGGAACTCGACCGGCTCGCCGCGCTCAACCGAGCTATCAAAGACGGTGCCATTAATCAGCGTGCCGTGATAATGAACGCGTACGGTGTTTTCCGCCGTCGGCCGCTCTTCGCTATCATTGGCTTCGATTATTTCGTATTGCAGACCAGACTCGGTGGTCATAACCCCATCACGCTGACCGTTTTCAGCTAAAAAGGCTTCGCCTTCAGCGCGGGCAGCACTTGACAAGGCTTCCGATTCAGCGGCCTTGCTGGCCATCTGCTTTTGTTGCAAGGCGCTGATTGCGGCCTGAACCGCTTCTTCAGTCACGGCCATGTCGGCTGCCGTCATAGCGTCAGAGACACCGCGCATCAGCGCTTCAGCACTCAGTTCAATGCCTGCGGTTTGCTGCTTCAGGTTGGCCGCAAAACCAAAGCCGATGCCGTAAGAGGCTATCTGTTCATCGCTATCCAAGCTAACGACTTCAGCGTCGACTGCCTGCGCACAACCGGCAATAGCAAGAGACAAGCCAGCGACATAGGCCAGACTTTTTAGTTTATTCAATTTCATGCGATATCCTTTAATCAATCACTCATCTATAACGACTGGACCAGGCCCAAAATATCCGGAACCTAAAATTCGCGAGTAGTCTACCGTCAGTCCGATCTCGGCTCCAGAGCTTTTACCGGACCCTGACGCTCAGTCGAGCGCCAAGGCGTCGATCCGATCCAGATCATTGACCACCTGCCATTGCCCGCCGCCCTGCTCTACCTTAGCTTGCCAATCGGTGAGTCGGCTGAGGTATTCAGAGGGGTCTATATTATCTTCGCGCAGCTTGGTGACATTGAGAGCGAAAACCTGAAAGCCGTCAAGCTCATAACTGAAATTTCGGTTATAGCCTTCGGGCAACTCTTCACGCAAATCGGAATAGATCAGGATGGACTTCTGCCCAGCATTGGTTTCATTTAAAAACTCCACCGCCTGCAGCAAACCCCCGGAGATATCGGTGTATTGAGCGCTTTCCACCGAACCGATAAAGAGATTGATCACCTTGGCGAACTCCCGCTTCTGGGCATTCATCTGACTCGGTCGGCCGTCAAAGGTGACCTTGGCAATAATATCCTTTTCGCTGAAGCTGCCGCTGTCGATACGGGCCACGGCGAAGGAATCGCCGGCGCCGAGCGAACCGAGGTAGTAGTTGATGACCCGCTGAGCCTTTTCTAACTCCTCGGTATAGGTGCCAGAGGTGTCCAGTAAGAGATAGACGCCTCGGTAAGGGTTCTGCGTTTGCCGCATGCAACCGGCCAACATCACCAGTACCAAGAGGGTGACCAGAGTCATTCTCATAGCAGCTCCTCGACCAGCGCCGTTTTTGCCGTCGCCGCAGGGCGATGGCTGATCTTGTGTTCTAACCAGAGCGGGATGCTGACGGCTATGTCGTACAGGGCGAGCAGGATGTCGCACAGGTAGCGAATCATGGTGGCAGTCAGACGCATCAAGATAATCAACAGATGCAAGACTTGAATCACCAAGTTGGCGAGTAAAATACGGCCACTTTCGACGAAGGATTCGAAGGGAATGGCGACAAAAATAAGCACCCAAGGCAGCAAAAAGCCTAGCAACATCTGCGCAGCTTGCGGAATCAGAGTGCTGATGGTGCCGGTCCCGACCAGATCAACAGCCTCGCCGCCGACCAACAGACCGCGCAACGCGGCGGTGTCATTGGCAATCTGATCACGCATAAAAGCCAGACCCGACTCGATCGAGGCAAACACCAGAATAAAACCCAAGAAGGTCCAGAGCAGGATCCGCCGCTTGCGTTCATCTAGGGTGCCAAAGGCCGGGAACATGCGAGTAATGTGCAGCACTTCCATCAGGAGCATGCCGATGGCCACCTCGACTAGTACGATCATCAGGGCGGAGACCTCCGCAACGGTAAAGGTTCCGATGCGCGAACTGGCGCCGACCATTTCGGACATGGGCAGCGAAATAAGGTGAAAATTGAGAAAGGCGCCACCGACAAAAATGGCCATCCAGAACAACGCAACGGCAAATTCTCGTAACGAGGACACCCTGAGCATGCGCTCTGCTTTATCAGATCCAGCGTAGATCTCCCGATATTGGTTCATATTCTTATCAATTTCTTCCGCCTGGAGGATCAGATTGCGCATTGATCCGCCGACCCGTTCGATAACATTATTCAACCTGCGCCACTGCGGCATCATGCCATGCAACAGCCGGTGTCGGGCTGAAACGCTGCCACGATAGGTATCAAGGGTTTTCTTCTGTTGCTCGGCTATGCTGGTATAGAGGTCATCTAGGACCTTAACAATGACCGGGTTACCTTTTTGGGCTTCCTTTAAGTTTACGATGGCGGTAATGGCCTCGACCCAGTCCGGTGACGGTGGCGCGGTTTCGGCCGACTGGTGATAATCCTCTTCCAGCCGGGTAACCAAACTGGACATATTCTTCTGCAATTCCGGATATTGGCCCAAATCGTTGGCCACGATCTCATTGACACGATGGAAATCACGGTTTAGCTTGCGTTCAAGCTGACCTTTTCCCATTTCGAGCAACACCTCGCGATTGCGCATCTGCAGCAGCTGGATCAATCGCGCCAAGGCTTTGGCTTGCAGGCGCAGTAAACCCGCTGCCAACCGAGATATCCGAGTCAAGGCCCGATGCACCGGGGTCCGCGCGAAATAGAGCAGGCTAATCGCTAGGACCAACAGAACAAATCCTGATAAGAGCGGCTGATCTGGGAAGATGATCGTCCAATTCATGGTATTTCTCCAAAAGGTGTTCACTTCAGGCACTATACAACCTATAAATTGACTAGGTCTTGGCCGGGATAGGCAAACCGGTCTCGCCTCACAGGGCAACACTATTACAGTCTCATCGTACCAATACTGTTATGGAGTTCAAATAATAGCCATAAAGACGCGCAAATAAACAACCATCAGGGTGTAAACTGCCGAAACGACTCCGTTAACGAGGTCGAAAAGCATGACCAGCAGCGTCATCCGGTGCCACGGAATGGACCCAACAGCGCGCCTTGGTATTTTTGCAGCCAAAGTTAGAATAGGCAGGACCAGTGCACAATAAGCGTATGAGTAGAAGATATCTGACAACCCTAACGGTCCTAATGGCCTCCATTGGGGTCCTGCTCGGTTGCGCGCAACCGGCGGGCAGCGACACCAGCGGGACAACCGATGGTACCGCCGATGCGACCATTTACCGTCAAATTGCCGGGACCAGCGCGCTTGGCCGGGCCGGCAGTTGGTCGAGCAATTGTCTCGGCTCTGATTTGGCATCTGAGTGCGCCCGAGCGGACTCCGAGGGCAACTATCTGCTCTCGACGCCCGCAGAGCAGAGTCAGCTGATGTGGAGTGATATTCCCGAGTCTGACGGCACCACCGTGCGCCTGTACAGTCGTTATCGCCATCAGGATGGCCTGACCTCGGCGCTGATAAATATCAATCCCAGCACCCATGCGGTCTTGGATATCTGGTCCAACAGTCAGCAGGGCCAATCGCTGGAATTATGCGCCGAAGAGGCCACCTGCATTGACGCACTCCTGGCCGGCTTCAGCGCGGCGGTTGAACAGACCATCGTCGCTCAGCTCGATGAGCTGCTCGGCGAGGCATGGCCAGACGGCCGCGACCCCTTCGACGACGTTTATCTCGCCGATCCAGACCTGGATGAACTCGATCTAATGCACGACACCCTGGGCTTTGTGGTCAGCAGCAGCGACCTGAGCGTCATCGATAACGCAGGCGAGATTCTGACCCAGGTCAGTCTGGGGCGATTACTCCAGGCAGTCGAACTAGCCGACCTGACGCTAACCTCGGCGCAAATTAGCGCCGCGCAGGCCCTACCGATCCCAGACCCAGAAATAATTGTCATTAGCCTACGAATGTCGGTTTCACCGACCCTGGCCACCGAGGCTCCGGTGGACGTTCTGGTTAGCGATCGCGGCAGCAGTAGTGTGGCCGGCGGTGAACTGACCTTCAGCCATGATCTGACCTTGGCCAATGGCGCCAGCCTATCGTTCAGCGGTGCCGATGTCGTAACAACAATCACCGCCGGCGGTGACCATAATTGGGTGGTGACGGCGACCGATATCAACGACTTCAGCATAACCCAAGGCTATGTCATCTCGGTGCTCAACGGCAGCGATGGCGTGGCCACTTTCGGCGGCGCAGGCAGCTGCCTAACGCCATTGACGGGCCTTAACGCCAATGCCTTAAACCAGTGTCATGAAGTACAGAATGGCACTGCGTTGGGCAGTTGCGATCAACTCGACTCCGGGTCCGTTAGCCTGAGCGACTCGCCGGCACCCTGTGCGCGGGAGGTACAAAACGAGGGCGCCCTGTTCGGCGTGTGCACTTGGGTCGATAGCGAGTTGCGCGTCTTTCACTATGAAAACCCGCTGCGTCTGAACCTTGTTGAGCTGTTCAGCGAACGCCAGAGTCGCATCGCGACTGAATGTATCAGCGATGTGGGCAACCTCTGGTCGATAAGCCCCTAAAGCTAGGGACAAAGGCTTGCAGTGGCCTAACGAGGGCATGTTAAAACCAAAAAAAACCCGCAAATGCGGGTTTTTTGCACTGCTGGACTCGCCCTAGAAGTGCACTGCGGCGCCGACAAAGAAACCGGCGATGGTCACGTTCGACTGGAAATCGGAGGTGTCGAGCCAACCAACCGTTTCGCCAATGGTCATATTGAAGCTCCGATAACCGGCTTCGACACCGACCTTGGCCAACATATTGGTTGGCAGGGGCGCAAACCAGGTGCCCTTGATGTTCCAGTCGGATATATCGGCATCGCCTAGTGGCAAGGTACTCAACTCACCACCGATCTTAACGCCCAGGCCCGGAATGGTCGCGGCCGCACTGATATAGCCCAGCGGAATAATGGTCGCAGACGGGAATAGAACTTCTTTGGTATCTTGCGTGCCAGCGATCACACCCGACGCGGAGAAGCCGCCCGTCAAAGCCCGAAAATTAACACCGAAATCGATGTCGAGCAGCGGGATCGGCAGGCCGATGGTGAGGCCTAAGTCAACATGAGACAGATCCAGAGACGATTCAACCGTGCCTGAGATATCAAAGCTTTCGCCTAATATAGCTTGGCTAAACGCTACGGTGTTGCTGCCTTCCAGCACCATACTCTCGTACTTAAGCTTAACATCGGGCAACAATGGCAGGGAAATTTTTGCCCAACCGTAGAAACCATTACTCGCGGCCATGCCCAAGCCATAGGGCGCCGCTGCGCTGCTTTGGGTACCGGTCAAATCAAAGGTGTCGCCAATAAAGGTGCTATCCTCGGACAGGGTAGGCATGGTGTAGCCGCCGCCAGCATCGATTGACATCAGCAGTTTCGCTGAGGCACCGGGTACGGCAAGAGCCATCGCGGCGGTAACGATCCATTTATTCATCTGTCTGTTCCTCATAGTTATAAGCAGTTAATGCTCTAGTATGGACTAATGTAGATAATTTATCTGCGCCGCGCCAATTGGGCCGGCCAGACTTTAGATACTTTTTTAAAAAATTGCTTGAATGTTAAAACTGGACACCAATACGCCGGCCAACTTCCATGTAACTTTCGACCACATCGCCCAAGCCTTGGCGGAATCGATCCTTATCCATCTTTTCCATGGTTTTGGCATCCCAGAGCCGGCAACCGTCAGGCGAGAACTCATCGCCCAGTACCACCCGCCCGTCAAACACGCCGAATTCAAGCTTGTAGTCGACCAAGATCAGGTCGCCATCGGCGAACAGCTTCTTGAGCACCTCATTGACTCTCAAGGTCAATACCTTCATTTCGGCAATCTGCTCAAGCGTGGCCCAGCCAAAGGTCAAAATATGCGCATCGTTAATCATCGGATCGTGCAGTTCGTCGTTTTTAAGGAAAAACTCAAAAATCGGTGGATTCAGTTCCATTCCTTCGACTACCCCGAGCCGGCGCACCAGGCTGCCAGCGGCGCGGTTGCGCACCACACACTCGACCGTGAGCATCTTAAGATTGCGCACTAACGATTCGTGATCGGACAGCAGACGCACAAAATGTGTCTCAATCCCAGCTTCCTGTAACTTCTCCATGACAAAACCATTGAACAGATTGTTGACCCGGCCCTTGTTATCGAGCAGCTCGATACGCTCGCCATCAAAGGCACTGGTGTCATTTCTGAACTCAAGAACCATTAGGTCTTTATCGGCCGTGGTATGGACTGTTTTCGCCTTGCCGGCATAAAGTACGCCTGTTTTTTCCATGGTGGATCCTCATATTTAATTCAATCGTGCAACGCGTTAGGCGGTCGGCTGGAGTGTGATCCAATCACAGCCGTCTTGCTGCGTTAACATCTCAATTTTTGTGTCGTGACCGTCTAACTCAGGCAATAGAGTCGCGATGGCTAGGGCCGGATCGTTATTATGTTCGCTGATATGGGACACCAGCACTCGTTGGAGAGCTGAATGATTGAGGCCCTTGAGCAATTGCGCGGCCTGGGCGTTGCTCAGGTGGCCAAAATCGCCGCCGACGCGCCGCTTCAGGCTTGGCGGATAAGGCCCGTTGTGCAACATATCTGGGTCATGGTTGCATTCCAACATCAGCACTTGGCAGTCTTGATAGGCCTGATGGATATGTTTGGTCAACGACCCCAGATCGGTTAATAGGCCAAAGCGCAGACCCTGATGATGAAAAACGAACTGAGATGGTTCCGCACTGTCGTGAGGAACGGTTACCGGTTCAATATCGAGAGATCCAATCGCAATTCGCTTGGATGGATGGAAGGGCCGTGCCGTGGCCACCGGGCGTTTGAAATACCGTGCCGTGCCGTGGGTCGACCAGAGTGGGATGCCATAACGATTCGCCAACATCGGTGCGCCCTTGAGGTGATCGGCATGCTCATGGGTCACCAATATGCCCGCCAAGCTGTCAGGCTCAACGCCCCGACTCCTCAATCGCCCTTCTATCTCTTTTAAACCAAAGCCGCAGTCAACCAGAATCGTGGTATCTGCGACCTGAATTAGGGTTGCATTGCCCTTGCTGCCACTGCCGAGTGACGAAACCCGCATAATCAGCCCGGGTTCTGAAAGTGGGCGTAAAGCTTACTGAGAATCGCCTCGGATTGGCTGAGATCGGGTATTTCATCGCCCACTCCCTCAACCACGACAAGGGTTTCAGTACCCTGGGGAATCAACAACAGGAACAACTCGTCCTTCTTGTTGGCGAATATCTTGGCGATGGGACCCTTTTTTTGGTCGCTTGCCGGCATCACGAAACGATATTTAGATCGATCTTTGTCTAGATTGGCAAAACCCAGTTCGCTTAGGGCAGTATCGACCAGTTCCCAGGTGGTACTGGTTTCTCGGTTAAAGCGCAGACTGGAATTGCCCAAGCTGTCGGTCATCTTAGAAACCAACAGACTGCCGGCCAGGGCCGCGGGCTCATTGACTGCCGTCGGCGCGACCAAGCGGGGAATCACCGGGGCTGCCAAAACGGCAAAGTCGGGTGCATCGGCGGGGATTGGATACCAATCGCCAGCGGACTCTGCCGGTGCCTGGTATTGGATTATCTGGGTATTACCGCCGCAACCGACGAGTGACAACCAGACCAAGAGCAAAAGGGTCGATCGGACAAAACACATCAATTAAATAATTCCCGATTCCATCATCGCCTGAGTCACGGCTTCATGATACTGGCCGTCTAATGGCACCAAGGGTAAGCGTATACCGTCTGGGATGAGACCCATAAGATGCAGAGCCCATTTAACAGGCACCGGATTGGCCTCCAAAAACAACTGTTGGTGGAGCGGCTGGAGGGACATATTCAGGCGTTCGGCCAGTTCCCGATCACCGGCCAAGGCCGCAGCGCACATGCTGGCCATGGCCTTGGGGGACACATTCGCGGTGACCGAAATATCACCGTGACCGCCGGCCAGCATCAGCTCTGTTGCCGTGGCATCATCGCCGCTGTATACGGCGAACCCCTCGGGAACATGGGCAATTAGGTATTTGGCGCGATCTATATCACCGGTCGCTTCCTTAATGCCAATGATGTTTGGCACCTCGGCAAGGCGCAGCACGGTTGCGGGCAACATATCACAAGCGGTCCGGCCCGGCACATTATAAAGGATCTGAGGCAGGTCGACCGATTCGGCAATCTTTTTAAAATGCTGATACAGGCCTTCCTGCGACGGCTTATTGTAATAGGGCGTCACGATCAGCGCCGCATCGGCACCGACCCGCTTGGCTGCGGCTGTTAAATGAATAGCTTCTGAGGTCGAATTGCCACCGGTGCCAGCAATAACCGGGACTCGTCCCTGACATTTACCGACGGTATATTTAATTACCTGCTCATGTTCTGCCATATCGAGGGTCGACGACTCTCCGGTAGTGCCCACTATCACAATAGCGGCGGTACCGTTTTCAATATGAAATTCGAGAAGATTGTCGAGACTGTCCCAGTCGATGGAACCGTCTGAAAACATCGGGGTAACTAAAGCAACCAGACTGCCGGTGATCATATGATAATTTCTCTTCAATATGTTAGTTAATGATACTTTTGCGTGTACGTTAGAACAACCGGAAACTGGAAAATATCGGGGCTTGCGCCATACTGATACTAAATCGGCGCAAAGCTGTACTAAATCACTCGCTTACACCCGAAGGATTCTAGATGGAGATTCTACCATGCTAAAAGTAGGGGATTACGTACCAGATTTCACAGTCCCGGCAACCAGCGGTCAAAACGTGCACTTAAAAGCCTTCACTGGCCAGCAAATTGTGATTTATTTCTATCCGAAAAACAATACACCCGCCTGCATTATAGAAAACCAAGATTTTGCCGCCAACTATACCCGCCTGCGTAACCAGAACACCCAGTTATTTGGCGTTAGTCGTGACTCATTGGCCAGTCACGAGCGTTTCAAGGCATCTCAGGCGTTACCGTTTGAGCTTATTTCAGATCCAGATAATCAGCTCTGTACCCTGTTTGGTGTTTTAAAGGCAAAAAAACTGTTCGACAAACCGATCATGGGCTTGGTCCGCAGTACCTTCTTGATCAATCAAAACGGACGCCTGATCCGTGCCTGGCGCGACGTCAACATCAAAACCCACGTGCACGACGTTATCGACTATGTCGAATTTTACCATAGCAAGCTAACCGGTTCGCTCACTACCACGCCAACCACCGCCAATGACTAACGGCATGGCCGATATCAACGCGATGCCGTGCCTTACTCGACCGACTCTCGACTCGAATTGCTGGGCCAGGCATTGATAATGGCCTTGACCAGGGTCGCCAGCGGTATCGCGAAGAACACCCCCCAAAACCCCCAAATGCCGCCAAAAATCAGCACCGACACGATAATGGCAACGGGGTGCAGGTTGACCGCTTCCGAAAACAACAGTGGCACCAGGACATTACCATCGAGTATTTGAATAAGTAGATAGGCCATAAGTACCCAATAGAGCTGAGGACCGAAACCCCATTGAAATAGCCCAATGGCAAATACTGGGATGGTGACGACAGTCGCGCCGATGTAGGGGATTAGCACCGAGAAGCCGATAAGCACCGACAACAAGGCCGCGTAGTCTAGGCCCAGCAACTCGAAGGTGACAAAAGAAGCGCTGCCAACAATCAAAATTTCGATCACCTTGCCCCGAATGTAGTTGGCAATCTGCTGATTCATCTCGAGTGCGATCTGATTCATCAGACGGCGTTGCTCTGGTAAAATCGATTTAAACTTAAGCCAAAGCTGTTCTCGGTCTTTAAGAATAAAGAACACCATTAGTGGTACAACGATCACATAAACCAACACGCCAATGACGCTCGACAGCGTATTGAGTGAAAAAGTCACCACGCTGGGCAACCAGCCTGACAGCTGCTGACCCACTTGGCTCAACTCCAGACTGCCTATCCACTGATCGACCAACTCGCTGGAGAGCAGTTCGGGGTAGCGCAGGGGTAAGGCGGCCAATTGATCCTGAAAGATCCCCATCATGCGCGGAATGTCGCCAACTAGCCTACTCACCTGTTTAACCAAGGCGGGAATCATCACCAGCAGTGAGACGATGGCGACGCCAAAAAACGAGGCAAAGACGCCGATCACCGCTAAGGTGTGAGGAACCCTAAAGGACTGTAACTTGTCGACCAGAGGCGACAACAGATAAGACAGGATAACGGCGGTAAAGAGCGGCGCCAAGGTACTGCCAAAGGTGTAAATTATGACAAAAAACAATATAAACAGGATAAACAGAATCACGGCTTCTTCATCGGAGAAATAGCGATGAAAGAAGTCACTTACGACTCGGTAGATTTTCAAATTCATTCTCCTTTTTCCACGACGAACCAAAACTCGTCAGTGGTCTGGCTTTTTTCAATTAACCGGTGTTGAGTAAGGGCAACAAAGGCCGGTATGTCGCGCCATGCCCCCGCGTCTGTTGCACCGAGTTGGACCTGATCACCCAAGGTCACATTGGCCAGGGCCTGCTTCAGTTTGAGCAGTGGCATGGGGCAACGCAGTGCGCGCGCATCAATCTCAATTCGTGTCATTGTTTTACGTGTCAATTACAAGTTAATGGAAACTAGACCGTTCTAACCCTATATGATGACCACTCATATCCATTTAAGCCAGCAGTGTCTGTTTATGTTAAAGATATTTAGACAATCTATGTTCATCTTATGCCTCACGGCATCGGGCTCGGGCTCCGCCGAACTGGGCGATCGGTCGATAGATTGGACCAACCCTATGAGCCAAGATTTCAGCGACCTGGCCATTCGGAGCCTAAACAAGCAACGGGCACTGACCAACGACTATTGGGCCACCTACTGGCTGAGTCAGAAGATCTTACAACTGAATTTAGTCAATCCCAGGCCCACTAGCCAGATAACGCCGCTCATTATGCGCGCAGACTCGATCAATGCCTTTGCCATCCCGGGCAACATCATTGGTCTAAACCGAGGCCTTTGGCAATTTGCTAGCACCGAAAGTGAGTTTCTGTCGGTCTTGGCGCACGAGATGTCACATATAACGCTAGACCATTTTAGCCGACTGAGCAGTAACCAAAGTCAGCAGGGTTGGGTCATTGCCAGCGGCATTCTACTCACCATCTTACTCGCCCAAGAAAACCCTGAGGCGGCCAATGCCGCACTCTTCAGCACCTTCGCTGTAACCAGTCAGAATCAATTAAATTTCAGCCAGACAATGGAACTGGAGGCCGACCAACTGGCCCAGGGCCTATTGGCTGGAGCCGGTTACGACAGTAATGGCGGGCGGGCGTTTTTTCAAAAACTGGAGCAGACGTCCTTTACCACCGACGCCTACGAGTTCCTGAGCAGCCACCCGCTCGGTTCGACGCGCGCGTCACGCCTCGCCAACCAGACCACGAGCCCCGTTGAGCCCAGCAGCATCAGCGCCTACGATGTCGTTCGATTCAACCTGTTGCAGCGGGCTGACCCGTCCCTCACCAACCCATTGGCAGACTGGACCGAGCTAGCCGACGAAATCACCGACCCCAACCTGATCTTGGCCTGGTACAAAACTCAGCAGCAGCAACGGCCCAATGACCGACGCTACCTGACTGACATCACGCGGCTTACGGCGCAATATAGAGGATTTTTGCCGGCTCATTTTGAACAGCTCAAAGTCATGCGGCGGCTCAAGGACACCGCGCTCTGCAGCACCGTTACCGCGTTCGCAACGGCTATTGAAAACAGCTACGCCACGCTCGATGTATTGGAACTCTTACAGCAGGTATCTACTCAATGCAGCCTAGGCTCGGCCGTGGAGTGGCAGGCGCGTTGGTTATGGCAGTCGGGCCAGGAAACCCAGGCCCTGACCCTCTTAAGCAATCGACTCGCTGGCAATAACGACACCAATCAAATCGCTCGCTTAAAAACCCTCTTAAAAGACTACAGCGAGCGCTATAGGCGCTTCCGTTGATCGGCGAAATCGAGCATCCGCTGCAATGGCAGCACCGCCTTGCTGATAAGATGATCAGGCACTAGAACTTCATTGGCCGGTTGGATCAGTTCTTTTTTAATCCGCTCCAAATCATTCATCGCCATCCAAGGACAATGGGCGCAACTCTTACATTGGGCCCCCTGACCGCCGGTTGGCGCCTCGATAAAGGACTTGGTCGGTGAGCGCTGCTGCATGCGATAAAAAATACCGCGATCGGTAGCCACAATAAACTGTTGGTTTGGCAAGGTCGCAGAGGCTTCTATCAACGCCGTCGTTGAGCCCACGGCATCGGCCAGAGCGATCACTGCCGCGGGCGATTCCGGGTGCACCAACACCGCTGCATCGGGGTACAGGGCTTTCATATCCAATAACCCTTGCGCTCTAAATTCTTCATGAACGATACAGCTGCCGTTCCACAGCAGCATATCGGCTCCCGTTTGCTTTTGGACGTAGGCGCCCAAATGCTGATCGGGTGCCCAAAGGATTTTCTCACCCCGCCGGTCAAGATACTCCACCACCGCCAAGGCAATGCTCGAGGTCACCACCCAATCGGCACGCGCTTTCACCGCGGCAGAGGTATTGGCGTAGACGACCACGGTACGCTCTGGATGCTGATCACAAAAACGCGTGAATTCGTCAGCCGGGCAGCCCAGATCGAGTGAGCAGGTCGCCTCGAGGGTCGGCATAAGGACCCTCTTGTCTGGACTCAAGATCTTTGCCGTTTCACCCATGAACTTCACGCCGGCCACCAAGATTGTACTGGAATTCACATCCCGGCCGTAGCGGGCCATCTCAAGCGAGTCACCGATGTAGCCGCCCGACTTCTCGGCCAGGGCCTGCACCAACGGGTCGCAATAGTAGTGTGCGACCATAGAGGCGTCGTTGTCGTGCAATAGGGCAATGATCTCATCTTGGTGACGCACCACGTCAGCCTGACTCAACGGACTCACGCGCTGCGCGACGGGGAGTTCAAAATCTATTTTCAGGTCTGCTAGGCTGACTTTTCCGGTCATGATGGTTTAACCCGTTGTATTCAGATGAATTGAAGATAGGTAGATTATTGCGCTGAGGGGATGCTATATCAAGTCGGCAAACCCAAATGACATAGAAATAAAAAAAGGAGAGCGTTTGCTCTCCTTTTTTGGAATTGGTGGGTCGTGTGCGACTCGAACGCACGACCAATTGGTTAAAAGCCAACTGCTCTACCAACTGAGCTAACGACCCAAACTTGCTTGGTAACCCTGTTACCCTTACTGCCTTTCTTCCCGTCCCACCTTCGAAAAAATGGTGGGTCGTGTGCGACTCGAACGCACGACCAATTGGTTAAAAGCCAACTGCTCTACCAACTGAGCTAACGACCCTAAGGAGGCGCATATAATATGGATATTTTGTGTTGGCGCAACCCCTAATTCAATAAATATGCCCCAAGTTATTGTTTTTTCTAGGGAAAGCGCCAAAATATTGTGCAATATAGAATTAACAGGCTGCTCTAACCCACATAGCGCGTTGAATCCGCCACGCCGGCTTCGGCAAAACCTTTTATTCGCAATCGACAAGAATCGCATAGCCCACAGGCTTCGCCCAAACTGTTGGCCTGGTAACAGGAAACCGTCGCCGCGTAATCGACCCCAAGGCGCACACCCAGACGAACGGTGTCTGCTTTAGTCAGATCGATCAAGGGGGTCAGAATCCGCACCGGCCGACCCTCGACCCCGCGCTTGGTGGCCAAATTGGCCATTTTCTCGAAGGCCGCTATATATTCCGGTCGGCAATCTGGGTAACCCGAATAGTCGACCGCACTGACACCGATAAAGATCGCGTCTGCATCGATCACCTCGGCCCACCCCAGGGCGATGGACAGAAACACGGTATTTCGCGCGGGTACATAGGTAACGGGAATACCTTCGGACGCCACTTCGGGCACGTCCATCGCCATATCGGTTAGGGCCGAACCACCAATACTGCGCAGACTCATCGGCACCACCTTATGTTCGACTACACCGGCGCGCTGAGCGACGATCCGGGCGGCATCGAGCTCCGAATCGTGACGTTGGCCATAATCGAAGCTTAGGGCGTAGACCTCATAGCCATCTATCTGTGCCTGGGCTAATACCGTCGTTGAATCGAGGCCGCCACTGAGCAATACCACTGCCTTTTGGGCCATTGGGCTTTCCTTTAGGGGCATTGGCCTGACTGGCAGGCAATGCTAAATTAATTACTTTCCAGACGCGCCTTGGCTAACTTGGCACTTTGGGTGTTCGGGAATTCAGTCAACACGCGCTCAAAATAGGTTTGAGCGGCAGCTGGATCTGCGCCCTGCTGAGCAATCACACCCAACTTATAGAGCGAATCCGGCACCTTATCGTGGCCAGTATAGTCGGCGATAATGCGTTTAAAGGCCGATTCGGCTTCGATGGCATTGCGTTGGACCAAATAAATTTCACCAATCCAGTACCACGCGTTCGGCGTCAAGGGATGATCGGGATGTTGCTTGGCAAAGACCGCCAACTGGGCAATGGATTGATCGAACTTGCGCTCTTGCATCAGGGCCGTAGCGGCGTTGTACTCGGCCAGAATGGCCTCATCGGTCAAAGCAGGTGCCTTACTCGCGGGCAGCGCCTTTACCGGGGCTGCAACGACAGTCTTGGCCTGGGTCTGCAGGAGCTGAATGCGCTTATCCAGGTCGATATAACGTTCTTTTTGTTCCTGCTGCATAACCTGAACTTGATAGCTTAACTCTTCGATAATGCCGCGTTGCTCAGACACCAAGGTTTCGATGTTCTGCAGTTGAAACACGAGCGATTCAATCAGAGCCGGGTCCGCTGCCGGCGCACTGGCCTCACGAGAGAGGGGCACGACGTTGGCGGAAGACGCCACATGATCGGCCTGGGAGCGCACTACCGGCACTTCAGCAAACAATTGTGGCGCAGTAAACGCAAAAATGCCGCCCAGGAGGGCAGCACCTATAAAAGACTTCTGAATCATAGAATTAGGTCTTTATGTGGTTATTTAAATTTCACTCGACGATTCTGTGCATAGTCAGATTCTGACTTACCCAGCGCCAACGGCATTTCTTCACCGTAGCTAACAACGTCGATCTGACCGGCAGAGACGCCCTTGACTTGTAAGTAGGTCGCAACTTGCTTAGCACGACGCTCGCCCAAGGCCAGGTTGTACTCGCGGGTACCGCGCTCGTCGGCATGACCTTCAAGAACAACTTCTATGTTCGGATTGGCAACCAAATAGGCTGCACGAGTATTTAACATCTCGCGGAATTCAGCTCGAATGTCGGCCTTGTCGTAGTCGAAAAAGACTAGATCGCCAACCAAATCCATATTCATCTCGTCACTTTCTTCGATCAGAGTATCGGGTTCAACCTGCTCTATCTCTAGATTTAACGCGACATCATCGTCAGTTTCTAAAACCAACGTTTCAACTGTGGTTGTTGATTCCGGCGATGTGGCCGTTGATGTTGCGGAGGTATCATCGCTGACAGTTTTGCCCGCACAAGACGCAAGTACAATTGCAGATGATAATGCAGCAGCTGTGAGCAGTTTGGATCTAGCCATATTCCTATCCCTTCTATAAGGTTAAAAGTTATTTCTCTTACTCTATTCTATGTCCGGCCATGGTGTCTAGCGTGAACTGCATTTATCTTCAGTTCAAGTAGGGCGACCAAGCCGGTTCGAGCACATCGCCAAAATCTGATTTCATTTGGTTGGTGACCTGTCCGTCGAGTGAGACCCAAGCCAATACGCCTTGACCTCCTCTTTGGGTTGCATAAACAAGCATAGTCCCATTCGGCGCAATGGAGGGTGATTCGTCAAGATCTGTTTCCGTTAGGACCCGAATATCCCGACTAGCCATATCCATCGAGGCTATGTGAAAGCGCCCCTCATTAAGGTGCACAAACACCAAATACTTGCCATCGGTACTATAGCGCGCCCGGAAATTCTGGTCGCCCTCGAACGTTAATCGCTCTGATCGTTTCGCCGCAAGATCATAGCGATATATTTGCGGTTTACCACCTTTCTCAGAGGTAAAGACCAAATATTTTGAATCCGGTGAAAAACTGGGCTCGGTGTCTATATAGGTATTCCGCGTCAGGCGCTCGGATTTACCGGTTTGGAAATCATATATATAGATTTCTGGACTGTTCTTATTGCTCGAAACATAGGCCAGATAGCGGCCGTCGGTAGAAAATGCCGGCGAACTGGTATAGCCGCGCGCATCCGATATCGAGTTCACCTTGCCGCTTTTCAGGTCCTGAATAATAATCTTCCAGCGATCACCAATCTTATTCGCGAAGGCGATTTTTTGGCCATCGTGCGACCAGGCCACCGAAATAATCGGTTCTCCGGATTTATATACTGTTCGAGCCCGCTGACCGTCGGCATCGGCGACCTGTAAGCGGAAGTCATAGCGGTCATCGGCCAAGGCCTTGCGGGTAACAAAGGCCACTCGGGTTGAAAAGATCCCACGCACTCCGGTAATGCGCTCATAAAACAAATCAGACAGGGAATGCGCAAACTCACGCAGCTGATACTGACCCACGATCTGGGTCACCTGCACGACACGACGATTCTTAACCACATCATAGAGGGCGACTTTGGCTTCAATCTTATTATCGGCGAAAGGCTTTAAATGGCCGATAACCAGGTATTCCTGACCCAACAACTGCCAATCACGAAAGAACACACCCTCCTCGGTGGACGGTTGGCTTAACATCGACTCGGATGGCAGGACGTCGAACCGACCCGTTCGGACCATATTATTGGTCATGATGGCATCAATCTTCTCGGGCAAAACAGTCGCCTCACCCCAGAAGAAAGGTACGATGGCCATTTTGGTTTTCGAGTCGTAACCCTTAGTCACGACAATATCAAGATCCGCCAGAACCACAGTTGGCAGCAAGAAAAAAGCCACCAAGAAGAGTCGTTGCGTTAGTCTGGCCATATTCATGGTTTCATTAAATCCTCTGGTCTAAAGATGATGTTCAGGCGGCGAAAACCGCCCTTTTCGAATACCTCTGGATCTGCCGGAACCTGAAAGCGGCGCACCTTCTCAATGGCCCGAAGTACCGATTGATCATAGTTGGCGTTGCCGCTTGCTTGCAGGATCGAGGCACTTTGCAGCTCACCAGTCGGCAAGATTTCCACCGCGACCACCGCCTGGATATCGGCTAGGTCCATTAGCCGCAGCTCTGCTGGACGCGACCACTTTTCTTCTATCTGCTGAGTAATGACCAGAACATAGTCGCCCACCTGCGCTTCGATGGCAATTCTTCGGGCTAATTCCTGTTCAAGCTGATCCTTTTGCTGGTTAATTTGCTCTTCTTCGGCCGCCAAGGAAGCCAGCATTTCATCAAACAGATCCTCGGTGGAATCGAGCTTCTCTATTGGTTTCGGGGCAACCGGCACGACCTTTTCTTCAACCGCTGGGGGCTCAGGGGTCGGCGTAATAGGCGCGGCGACAACAGCCGGCTTAGCAATATTTACCGCCTTCTCAACCGGCACCTCCACCTTCGGCTCACTTACCACCGGCGCAGGCTTTGGCGTAACGACTTTCGGCTTAGGTTTGGGTTTAGGTTTGGGTTTGGGTTTAGGCGTGACGACCTTTGGCTTAGGTTTCGGCTTAACCGCGACTTGCGGTTTTACGGTCGGTTTAACCTGCTCAAGCGTGACCACCTTGGCGACGATGTTTCGGGGCATTTCAAATTCGGATGACTTGTGATGAGAAACACTCCACGAACCGATCAGCAGAGCCAGGGCTATGATATGGACCACTATGGCGCCCACCAATGGCAAGCTAAAGTCCTTACCCACTAGGCGATAATTCGCTCTAGAGCTCATCGGGCGCCTCAGTAATTAGACCGACTGAATCCATACCGGCAGCCTGAAGACTGGACATGACCTCCATAATCCGCCCGTAGGGCACTGTTCTGTCGGCACGCAATAAAACTTGCAGGCCAGGATCGGCCGACAAAATACCGCCAACGTAGGTCGCAATACCTTGGTCATCGACCTGAGCCGGCTCTTCGTCGCCGCGCTCAATTAACGCCTGGCCTTCTTTGGTCAGGGCTATGATCAGATGCTGCTTACGTTCGTCCACGGTAATCGGCGCTGAATCCACCTTGGGGATATCGACACTGACGCCCTGCACCAGCATAGGCGCGGTCACCATAAAGATAATCAACAGTACTAGCATGACATCGATATAGGGCACCACATTCATGTCGGCGACCGGCTTGCGTTTGGACCGCAGCTTCATGGCGTTTCCTGTTTACGTTGCTGGTGCGCCAGCATATGGGCTTGACGATGAAGGATAGCCGAAAATTCTTCTGCGAAGGTGTCGAGATTGGTCAACATCTTCTCGGCGCGAGCCGAGTAACGATTATAGGCGATCACCGCCGGTATCGCGGCAAACAGACCCATAGCCGTTGCGATCAGCGCTTCGGCAATGCCGGGTGCCACGGTGGCAAGCGATACCTGGGTGACGGTCGCCAAGCCGAGAAACGAATTCATAATACCCCACACGGTACCGAACAAGCCGATATAAGGACTGGTAGAACCGACGGTCGCTAAGAAGGACAGGTGTGAGTCCAGATGTTCGGCTTCCTTGCTCACAGCAACCCGCATCGAGCGCTGGCACCCAGCCATAATACCGTCTGCATCGGTTACCTGTTGCTGGCGCGAACGGGAGAATTCCTTGAAACCGGCGCGAAATATTGCTTCACCGCCGTTATTGGCTTCCGGATTGGCATTCACCTGGCGATATAGGTGGGCCAAATCAATGCCCGACCAAAACCGCTCTTCGAAGGCGGCAAATTTTTTGAAGGAATCATTGATTACACTGCGGCGCTCAAAGATAAACACCCAGGTCAGAGTCGACAGGCCCAACAAAACGAGCATCACCAGTTTGACAATAATTGATGCATCGACGATCAGTTGCCAGTATGAAAGCTGTTCACCCACAGAATATTCCTTGTTGTTTCATTAGTTTGACAGGCTAAATTAATATTGATCCGACAGGCTAGAGAATAACGCCTTTGAATTCCAGCTACTTAAGCGCCGTGACGGGTATTTTTCAAACATTTTTCGCATTTATCACCCTTCTCCCGGTCAAATTGGCCTAAACCAACATCCAACGAGCTTGGCTAGGTCGATCGGCCTAGCGTCGGTACCGGTAATTCAAAATGCAAATAGGCTAGGTCCGTGACCATCCGTCCCCGCGGGGTCCGAACCAGATACCCCTGCTGAATCAGATACGGCTCTACCACATCTTCCAGCGTATCGCGCTCTTCACTCAAGGCCGCGGCAATATTCTCAATGCCGGCGGGACCGCCGCCAAAGCGCTCGATCAAGATCAGCAGCACTTTGCGGTCGAGCGGATCAAAGCCAGCCTTATCGACATGTAACAGGTTCAGGGCGCCATCGGCAACCTCCAAACTGACCTTGCCATCGTATTTCATCTCGGCAAAGTCGCGCACCCGACGCAGTAAGCGATTGGCTATGCGCGGGGTACCGCGCGATCGACGAGCAATTTCGGTGGCACCGAGATCGTCAACCTCGATACCCAGTTTGGTGGCCGAGCGGGCAACGATGGTGGCCAGTTCGCCGATAGTGTAGAACTCCAAGCGTTCAACTATGCCAAAGCGATCGCGCAAGGGCGAGGTCAGCAAGCCGGCCCGAGTGGTCGCACCGACTAGCGTGAAGGGCGGCAGGTCAAGCTTAATACTGCGCGCCGACGGGCCTTCGCCAATCATGATATCCAACTGGTAGTCTTCCATCGCTGGATAGAGGATCTCTTCGATATTGGCGGCGAGGCGATGTATTTCATCGATAAACAACACATCGCCCTCTTCCAGATTGGTCAGCATGGCGGCCAAGTCACCGGCGCGCTCTAGTACCGGTCCGGAGGTGGTTTTGATATTCACGCCCATCTCGTTAGCGATAATATTCGCGAGGGTGGTCTTGCCCAAACCCGGAGGCCCGAAGATGAGTGTGTGATCGAGGGGTTCATTACGGTTACGCGCAGCACCGATGAAAATCTCCATTTTTTCACGTACCGCAACCTGCCCGACGTAGTCTTTCAGCGTGGCCGGCCGAATGGCACGATCATAATGAACTTCGCGCGTGGACTCCGTCACCGGGCTAACAAACCGATCTGTTTCGATCATAACTACCTCTATAGGGCCTTCAGGGCGGCACGAATAATAGCTTCCGATGTCATGCCGTCGGTGGATACCGTCGTGACGGCCTTAGCTGCCTGGGCGGGCTTATAACCGAGCGCAATAAGGGCGCTTTCAGCATCTTGCTGGGCATTGAGCAGCGCGAAACTGTTGGCGTGGGCCTCCAGCGGCGTGATCAATAGGCTGCCCGCGCTGCCCAAGGCATTTAACTTATCTTTCATTTCAACAATCAGGCGTTCGGCGGTTTTTTTACCAACCCCGGGTATTTTTACCAAGGCACCGGGATCCTGATCGTGGATGAGTTGTACAAAACGCGAGGTTTCCATGCCACTAAGGATGGCCAACGCCAACTTGGGACCAACGCCATTAATCTTTATCAGGGTGCGAAACAGGGTGCGTTCGCCCCGGGTGGCAAAACCGTATAAGAGTTGAGCGTCTTCGCGCACTACCATGTGGGTGTGCAAGGTGACCGAGTCACCCAAGCCCGGCAGCGCGAATGCCGTCGATAAGGGCGCCTGCAGTTCATAACCGACACCCTGAACATCAATCAGCAGATCTGGCGCCTTATTCTCTATCAACAAACCCTGTATTCGGCCAATCATAAGTCACCTTGGTGGTTTTCTTTACGATAAGAAGTGGTATTCATAAATGCCGGCAACGATAGGTGCCAGCGGATCGCTGCGAAGCGTATCACACAGATCAGACCAAAGCCGATTAGGATCGACAGCTCCACATGAAAGTTAAACAGCTGACTGCAATATACCCAAACAGCCCCAACCAAGGCGGCTGTGGCGTAGACATCCCGGCGAAAAATCAAAGGGATTTCGTTGGCTAGGATATCGCGCACTATACCGCCGACGATCCCGGAGGCCATGCCCATCATAACAGCGATAAGGCCGGGCATGGCCAACTCAATAGCCGCTTGGGTGCCACTGACGGTAAAGGCAGCCAGGCCGATCGCGTCGGCGTAGAGCAGGGCTCGAAAGGGTACCCGGACAAATTTGATTAGCACAAAGGTTGCCACACCTGCCACCAGGGCAACATAGGCCAGAGTTAAATCACCGATCCAGGCGAGCGGTGAAACATCCAGCAACAGGTCGCGCAGGGTGCCGCCGCCCAGCGCGGAGACAAAGGCGAGAACCAGCACCCCAAACAGATCAAAGCGACAGCGAGAGGCCTCGATTGCCCCGGCCATGGCAAACACCACGATGCCAAAGAGTTCAATCCCATAGAGCAGTTCCATTAGACAATCCGTCCTCGCCGAGTGCGCGTAGCGCCGGCTATGTTAATCAATCCGGTATGGACATAGTTGTGGCACAAGGCCACCGCCAGCGCATCCGCCGCGTCCTCCTGAGGCAAGCCGGGCAACTTCAAGATCGATTGCACCATGTAGGCCACCTGATCCTTGTCGGCATTGCCATTACCAACCACGGCTTGCTTTACCTTGCGAGCGGCATATTCAAATATTTCCAGCTTGGACTGGGTGCCCGCCACCATGGCAACGCCTCGCGCCTGACCCAACTTTAACGCTGAATCCGGCCCTCGACCCATAAAGATTTCCTCAATCGCCATACAGTGCGGGCCATATTCGGTGATAATCCCCACCAAACTGGAAAAAATAAGATCCAAGCGTGCCGGCATATTAGGTTCTTTATGGACTCGAATCACGCCACTGGTGACATATTCGGTTTTGCCACCGACCTGATTAATAATGCCAAAGCCGGTCTTGCGGGAGCCCGGATCTATTCCCAATATAAGCGTCAAGGATCTATCCTGTTGGTAAGGGGTCTATTGCCATTGCGCCGCTGGAGGTCAGCGGTCGGTTATGTTGCCTGAAATACTAAGCAAAAAGGAGCGCTAAGGCTCCTTTTATCATCTATTTCAGCAGCCCTTCGGCTCCACCTAGGTGTCCGAAGCGGCTTTACGAACGCGTATATGCAATTCCTTGAGCTGCTCCGGCTCGACCTGACTCGGCGCACGAGTCATAACACAGGCCGCAGTTTGGGTTTTCGGGAAGGCAATAACCTCTCGAATAGAGTCCGATCCAGTCATCAACATGACCAGGCGGTCCAAACCGAACGCCAAACCGCCATGCGGTGGCGCACCGAAGCGCAAAGCTGCCAGAAGAAATCCGAACTTGTCTTCTTGCTCTTCCTTGTCCATTTTCAAAACATCAAAAACAGCATTCTGCATTTCTTCATTGTGGATACGAATAGATCCACCGCCGAGCTCCATGCCATTAAGGACCATGTCGTAAGCGCGCGACAACGCGGCCTCCGGATTGGCCTTGAGTTCCTCAATGGTACAGGACGGCATGGTAAAGGGATGGTGCAAGGCATTCAGGCGCACGTCGCCATTTAGCTCAAACATTGGGAAGTCGACCACCCAAAGCGGTGCCCAAGCCTTGGTGTAGAGATCCAGATCGGCGCCGATCTTGCAGCGCAAAGCACCCAAGGCATCGTTGACGATCTTGGCTTTATCGGCACCAAAAAAGATCAGATCACCGTTCTGGGCGTCGAGCCGTTCTAATAAGGCTTTGCGCACTTCTATTGGTAAGAATTTCACAATCGGTGATTGCAGGCCCTCTTCCAGATCCGTGAGATCATTAACCTTGATATAGGCCAAGCCCTTGGCACCATAGATACCGACAAACTTGGTGTAATCATCGATTTGTTTGCGCGTCAGGCTATTACCACCGGGAACTTTCAAGGCGGCAACACGGCCTTGGGGGTCGATCGCCGGGCCGGAAAATACCTTAAACTCAACACCTGCCATCAGATCACTGACCGTAACCAGCTCCAGGGGGATACGCAGATCGGGCTTATCACTGCCGTAACGCTCCATGGCTTCGGCGAAAGCCATTCTCGGAAAGTCGTCAAATTCAACATCGAGAACTTTCTTAAACAGTTCGCGGATCATGGTTTCGGTAATGCCCATGATGCCTTCTTCGTCCATAAAGGACGTTTCAAGATCTATCTGGGTAAATTCCGGTTGTCGATCGGCGCGCAAATCTTCATCGCGAAAACATTTCGCAATTTGATAATAACGGTCAAAACCGGCTACCATCAACAACTGCTTAAAGAGTTGCGGCGATTGCGGTAAGGAGAAAAACGAGCCGGCATGGGTCCGCGAGGGCACCAAATAATCGCGCGCGCCTTCGGGCGTTGCTCGGTTCAGGATGGGGGTCTCGATGTCAATAAAGCCCTGATCTTCCAAGGACCGACGAATGGCCGAGGTGATGCGCGCGCGCAGTATCAGCTTTTGCTGCATTTCCGGACGGCGTAAGTCCATATACCGGAACTTGAGGCGGACGTCTTCGCCCACATCCGAATAACCATCGAGCGGAAACGGCGGCGTCTGGGCCTTGTTTAATACGCTAATGCTACGGCCAAGCATTTCAATTTCGCCGGTACCCATGTTTTTATTGCTGGTACCCTCTGGCCGGGCGCGCACCAGGCCAGTTATTTCAACCACATATTCGCTGCGCACTTTATCGGCGGTGGCAAAACTGGCCTCAGCATCCGGGTCAAAAACCACCTGTAATATGCCCTCACGATCGCGCATATCAAGGAAAATTACGCCGCCATGATCACGACGACGATGAACCCAACCAGAAACGGTCACGGTTTGATCAATATGAGAGCTATTCAGCTCTCCACAATACAGGCTTCGCATGGTTTTTCCCGATCCAAGTAGTCAATTCGCAAAAAGGGGAGCAGTGTACAAGTAAACGTCGCAAGAAATAACCTGTCCGTGCCCAAACCCTCACATCTGTTACTATATAATTGATTGATTTGATTAAAAATGCGTCTAATGGCTATATTTTCTAAATTTATCGCACTGCTAGGCAGCCTTGCGCTCGCCTTAACCGCAAACCTCGCCCGGGCGGATGCCGTCGACAACGAGTTGGCTGCCGCCCTGCGCAGCGCACTGAACCAGCCAAACTCATTTGCAGACCCCTATATTGGCCAAGTCTGGCTCGCCAGCATGTCCGAGCCGCTGAGCAGGTGGCTGCCGGATGCCCAACAACGGTTAATTTTATTGACTCAAATTCACCAGGAAGCGGTGCGGGTGGGACTCGAGCCCGGTCTGGTTTTGGCGCTGATTCAGGTTGAGAGCGCCTTTGATCCCTATGCTATTTCCTACGCGGGTGCACGCGGGATGATGCAAATCATGCCGTTCTGGAAACAAGAAATTGGCCGCGAAAATGACAATCTAATGGATACCGCCACCAACCTGCGCTACGGCACGACTATCTTGGCGCATTACTTGCGCATCGAAGACGGCAGTCTAGTTCGCGCCCTGGCACGCTATAACGGCAGTCGCGGGCAAACCTGGTATCCGAAACGGGTACTCACCTATTGGCGTAACTATTGGCGTTTGAGTGACTAGATCGGCGACCCAATCAGCCACCGGTCATAAAGCCGGTCAAGCGTTGCGGCTCAGACGATTCGACGTCCACACCCAAGACCTGGGCAAAGGTCGGCCCAATATACAGGGCGGCAATCATCTCCTGCAATTGCACCTCCTCGCCACAAATCAATACCTCGACGCGGCCATCGGGTAGGTTCAGGGCATAGCCTTGCAAACCCAACTCCTTCGCCTTGCGTTTGCAAAAAAGCCGATAACCAACACCCTGGACCTTGCCAAACACCCAGGCTTTCAGACACTGTTGCATAGTTACCCTTGTTTGCATCTCATTTCGTGTCGATAAGCATACCAAAATTCGCTGCAATTTCTATGCTTTGCCCGGTCCAGCGTCTGGAGTCGACCTGGTAAGGCTTTGCACCAGCGCCGGATCGTCAGTTAAGACGTAAAAAAGAACCGTCCAAATACCTTACCAGGCCTAAGATCAAGGGGTACAGCGTTCGAACTGTGACTCAGTTTGCATCTAATACTTTAACTCCAGCAGCATTTTAAAAAAACGCTAAAGTATTAGCCAGCAAGTCGACTCTGGAGGAGTGACCCATGAGTATCGCCGCATTGCACCTTACCCTACCCAAGCAGAACCTCTACATTAATAAGGATGCGATTGCCCTATGCCGCGATGTATTGGTCAATCAGATACTCAACCCGACTGACTTTGCCGATCAATTCGATAAAATCCTAGCAACGCTACACAAGCTAAACCGCGCAGCTCTCAATGGTGATGTCCGCCTAAGCCTTACCGAAGGCTTAATTAACCACTTTTTAGTGTTTATCCGCCAGGTGCGATGCACCGAAGTCGCCTTGGATCTCAGGCAGCGGCGCGACTTGCCCGATCTCAATCGCGAGTTTGCCTTTGCGGCAAAACTGCTGTTGCGTGACGCGGCGCCCCATTCAAAAGAGGAGCTGGCCAATATTGTCTATTGGACCGTCTCGTCATTGGCGGAGCAGCTGCAAGACTTTAGTGCTCAATATCGCAGCCATCCGGGTTGTTTATGGGCTGAGTTAAACCGTCTCTACCAATTTGCTGAGTCCCATCTATTAACCGATTTTCAAAGCAACAAACCCGATCACCGCGATATTGCGAGTCGCTACAAGCAGGCCTTACTATTTCAAGCGGCCCAGCCGGAGCATCTAAACGATGAAGAACAACGCTTACTGGAGGGTTATTTGCGCAAGTGGTCATACCGCGGCCAGCTCGATCGACAGGAAAACCGAGCCTTTTACAGTCATAATTTTTACATCGATTTGGCGTCGCCGCTCGGAGCTCAATCGTCGAAAGAGATTCAGGCCCTGGCCAATAGCCGGAGTGTTCGAGTATTGGACCCCTCAGGACTGATGGACCAAGCTCGACAGAATATGACGCAGCTGCGCACTGGGTCTAGCGCCCAGCAGATCGGATTTCCGCTGCAGTGCGATAACATCGATGCCTTTATGGCGTTAAAAAAGGCGCTTATTGCCTGGCAGCAGGCCTCTAGTCGACGCTACGATCGCGCGCCCTGTTTGATGGCAGCGCGCACGGCCCTGGGCCTGAACACTATCTACCGCTATCTTCGATCGCCTCAAGCATCGCCCTCTAGGCTAATCAACAGCCATACCATTAACAGAAGTAAAATCGGCGCGTGCGTTAAGATTACGGCTTTGCAGGACGAGATGGGGTTGGTGTCGGTCGGTGATGTGGTTATGCATTACCCAGAATTTGACGCCAGCGGAGCGTTGGGCCTGGTGCGCTGGTTAAAACGGACCGAGGTGTCGATCATTTTCGGCTTCGAATTCATTCTCGGCAATCTGCAACCGGTCACAGTTAGGGCACGGGACGGCATTACCCAAGCTCTGCTTATTTCGACTGCAGATAACGATTCGTTGATCACCTATAAGGGCTATTGTGCCAACAATATGGCCGTACACCTATATTATAAGCGCGACGGCATTTCGCTCGATGCACGCGCACAGTCCTTAATCCAGCGAGGTCAACACGTCGATCAAATTCGTCTGCAAAGAACCCGCCCGTGATGAAAAAATCCAGCTTATACTCCGTAATCATCCTACTTTTTGATGAGGACAATAGTGCCAAAATTCTAGTTTCGCAGCGGCCCTGAGCAGATCTATCTAAAACCCCTTCTCGTATCAAATGCACTTAGGTAAATATTGATTCAGGTCAATTGCATTAGGCAGATGCTGGCATCATACTTGCGCGCAAACCGCCTACCCCCTACCAATAACGATTGGAACCGCATAGATGAGTAATGCACTTCAAACCTCGCAATCTGCCGAAACTTACAATTACAAGGTCGTTAAACAATTCTCCATTATGACTATTGTCTGGGGCGTGGTTGGCATGCTGCTGGGTGTCATTATTGCGGCTCAAATGGCCTTTCCTGAACTGAACTTTGGGCCCTACTTCCATTTTGGTCGTTTACGCCCATTGCACACCAATGCGGTCATATTTGCCTTTGGTGGCTGCGCCCTGTTCGCAACTTCCTATTATGTAGTGCAACGAACCACCCAGGCACGTTTGGCCTTTGGTCAATTGGCGAGCTTTACCTTCTGGGGTTGGCAGGCGGTGATAGTTGCCGCAGTAATTACCTTACCTTTGGGCCTCACCGCCGGTAAGGAGTATGCCGAATTAATTTGGCCCATCGACATTCTGATCACCGTGGTTTGGTTGTCCTATTTGGCCGTTTTCGTCGGCACCATTATGAATCGTAAGATGCCGCATATTTATGTTGCCAACTGGTTCTTTCTTGCTTTTATTATTACCGTGGCGGTGCTCCATATCGTCAACAGTGCGGCCATGCCCACCAGTATGACCCATGCCTATTCGGCCTATGCCGGGACGACCGACGCCATGGTGCAGTGGTGGTATGGCCATAACGCCGTCGGGTTTTTCTTGACCGCCGGCTTCTTGGGCATGATGTACTACTATGTCCCGAAGCAGGCCGAGCGCCCGGTCTATTCCTATCGCTTGTCGATCGTGCACTTTTGGGCCCTGATTTCGGTCTATATGTGGGCCGGCGGCCACCACCTGCATTATTCAGCTTTACCGGATTGGGCTCAAAATTTGGGCATGGCGATGTCCTTGATTCTGTTGGCCCCGAGTTGGGGCGGCATGATCAATGGCATGATGACGCTCTCTGGTGCTTGGTATAAGTTACGCACCGATCCAATTCTGCGCTTTTTGGTGGTCTCCCTATCCTTCTATGGTATGTCGACCTTTGAAGGTCCGATGATGGCGATCAAAACCGTCAACGCCCTGTCTCACTATACCGACTGGACCATTGGCCATGTTCATTCCGGCGCCCTCGGCTGGGTTGCCATGATCACCATCGGCGCGATGTACCACACCATTCCCAAGTTGTGGAACAAAGAGCAGATGTACAGCGTGAATTGGATAAACGTTCACTTTTGGCTCGCCACGGTAGGCACCGTCCTCTACATCGCCTCGATGTGGGTAAATGGCATTATGCAAGGCCTAATGTGGCGCGCCATTAATGCCGATGGCACGCTGGCCTATAGCTTCGTGCAGGGTGTTGAACAAAGCTGGATGGGCTATGTGGTGCGACTCATTGGGGGTCTGATCTTCCTATCAGGCATGATCTTAATGGCTGTCAACGTATGGAAGACCATTCGTAGCGCTGATGCGTCACAAACCGCCGCATAAGGGAGAGATACCGATCATGAAACATGAAAAAGTAGAAAAAAATGTTGGTCTTATGGCTGTTTTCATCGCTATCGCGATCAGCTTCGGTGGCTTGGTTGAAATCGTGCCACTATTTTTTCTCAAGGACACAACCGAACCCGTTGCGGGTCTAGTACCCTTGACGCCGGTGCAGCTGGAAGGGCGTGATATTTATATCCGCGAGGGCTGTCATAACTGCCACTCGCAGATGATTCGACCCTTACGTGCCGAGGTTGAACGCTATGGCGAGTTCACTCAAGCCGGCGAGCTGATCTATAACCATACTTTCCAGTGGGGTTCCAAACGCACCGGACCCGATCTGGCTCGGGTTGGCGGACGCTATAGCGATGAGTGGCACAAGGCGCATCTGTTCGACCCGCGCTCGGTAGTGCCAGAGTCGAATATGCCGCGCTTCAACTGGTTATTTGAAGATCGTGTCAAGAGCGCCAAAACACCCAACAAGCTGCGCGCACTGCAACGTCTTGGCGTGCCCTATAGTACTGAAGACATCGCCACCGCCGCACAGCAGACCGAGGGAGTTAAGGAAATCGACGCCTTGGTTGCCTACCTGCAGCAGCTTGGCACCGTCATTACCGGACGATAACTATGGATATTAACGACTTACGTGCGCTTGCTACGGTGTTCACCACGGTGGCCTTCGGCGCAGTGTGTTTTTGGGCTTACAGCGGTAAAAACAAGCAGCGCTTCGATGAGGCGGCAAACTTGCCCTTTGCCGATGAACTGGATGCAGAGCAAGAGCGTATCAAGGGAGAACAGGAATGAGTACTTTTTGGAATGCCTACATCTTCGGTCTGACCGGCATTATGATTCTGGGCTTGATGGCATTGCTTTTCTTTACTCGCAGAATGCCCGGCGGTACCGATCCTGAAGAGACCACCGGCCACAGCTTTGATGGCATTGAAGAACTCAATAACCCAATGCCCAAGTGGTGGCTCAATTTGTTTTGGCTCACCATCGTATTTGGCCTCGGCTATATGGTGCTGTATCCAATCGGCAATTGGAACGGCTTGCTCAATTGGACCTCGGCCGGCCAACTCGAGGCAGAGACGAGCCAACACGATACCAAGTATGGCGAGTTTTTTGCGCGCTATGCGAGTGTGCCCGTTGAGGAGTTGCAGGCTAATGATCAGGCCCTGCGCATGGGTCAGCAACTCTTTATGATTAACTGCGCCATTTGCCATGGCCAAAACGCCCAAGGCTACTATGGTTTCCCGAACTTGGCCGACGCTGACTGGCTCTACGGCGGCAGCGGCGACAATATTGAAACAACGCTGATCCAGGGTCGACGCGGTCAAATGCCCGCCTGGAAAGATACCCTAGGTACCACGGGAATTGCGGCGGTTACCGAATACGTGTTAGAACTATCTGGCAATGAGCACAACGACGCGCAAGCGGCGCAAGGCCAGGTTATTTTTGCGCAGATGTGCAGTGCTTGCCACGGTCAGGAAGGGACCGGCTCGACGCTGATCGGAGCGCCTAACCTGACCGACAATATTTGGCTCTACGATCTACCTGATCAGGATCTGCGACGCGATGTCGTGACCACCCTGACCAACGGTCGAGCCGGTAACATGCCAGCCTGGATAGATATATTGGGTGAGCAAAAGGTCCACTTATTAGCGGGTTATGTTTACAGCCTGAGTAATTAAAGTGTATGGGAGGCCTGGCCTCCCTTCTCGTTGTCCACAAGCGCCTTTAGACTGGCGCTTGTGTATGATTTTCGCGGTCCAGTGGTCTCTTCATGTCTGAACACAAAACGTCTCAAGAACCATCCGAAATCATCATGACCGACCTATATCAATCCGCGGCCAAGATTTACATCAGGCGCATCCGGGGTTATTTTCGCAATCTAAGATTCTTTGGCGGCATGTTTTTATTTGCCGCCTACTTTGGCACCCTCTGGTTGAGCTGGGGAGATCGTCAGGCGGTGCTATTTGACTTACCGCAACGTCAATTCCATATTTTCGGCGTCACCTTCTGGCCACAAGACTTTATCCTTTTGTCTTGGGCGCTCATCATCTCCGCTTTCGCGCTATTTTTTATTACCGTTTTTGCCGGTCGCGTATTCTGCGGCTACACCTGCCCGCAGAGCGTTTTTACCTGGGTATTTTTGTTTATCGAGGAGAAAACCGAAGGTAAGCGTAACGCGCGCATCAAGTTAGACCGACAGGGTCTGAGCGGTCTCAAAATTCTACGTAAGGCCGCCAAACACCTACTCTGGGTCCTGGTAGCGCTGGCGACGGCGATCACCTTCGTGGGCTATTTTGTCCCGATCAAAGAACTCTTGGCGGATCTGGCTCAGCTGTCTGCCGGTGGCTGGGTCATATTTTGGATCGCCTTTTTCACGCTGGCTACCTATGGCAATGCCGGTTGGTTGCGCGAACAGGTGTGCATCTATATGTGCCCTTATGCCCGGTTTCAATCGGTGATGTTCGACCGCGACACTTTGATTGTCAGCTATGACGCGGCGCGCGGCGAGTCACGCGGCGCACGGCGGCGTAATGACGACCCGGCCAAACTGGGCTTGGGCGATTGCATCGACTGCGACTTATGCGTCCAGGTATGTCCGACTGGGATCGATATACGGGATGGGCTGCAGTACGAGTGCATTGGCTGTGCCGCCTGTGTGGACGCGTGCGACAGTGTGATGGAGAAAATGGGCTACGACACTGGCCTGGTGCGCTATACCACGGAAAACAAACTCGAGGGCATTCAGTCGAGCCTCATGCGGCCCCGCCTACTGGCCTATGCTGCGGCCCTGGTGTTGATGACCATTGCTTTTGCCTTGGTCCTAATCGCCCGGGTGCCGATTGAGCTGGATATCATCCGAGATCGTGGGGCGCTGCACAAGATGACCTCGAACGGTCTGATTCAAAACAGTTATTTGTTGAAGATCGCCAATATGACGGAACAGCCCCAAACCTTTTTGATCAGTGTTGACGGCTTACCGGGTTTAGCTTTTCGTTCATCGCAGCGGGTCCAAGTGCCCGGCGGGGATGCCGTGACGGTGCCCACCCTACTGGTGTTGCCAGCAGACCTAAATAGGCTGCCTACCAGCAAGATATACTTCTCCATCACCGGTGAAGAAGATCCCAAACTGGCAACGACCGAAGAAAGTCGATTCTTTGGCCCTGCCAATTTCTAACTCGGAGTAAGCTGTGTCAGAACTAGAAGGTCCTTGGTATAAACAATTTTGGTTATGGTTTATTGTCTCGCCGCTGCTGGTTGTCTTTGTGCTTGGCTTCACCATGCTCTATCTGGCGATCAAAACCAATGATGGCGTAGTGGTGGATAACTACTACAAGGACGGCAAGGGCATCTTTGTCCGTAAAGACGAAGATGCGCTGGCCCGAGCGCAGAATTTGCGCGCGGATCTACTCTGGATCGATGATAAACTGCTGGTGACGCTCAGTGGCGATTTGACCCCCTTACCGGAGGCCCTCAGGCTATTATTTATCTTTCCAACGGCCAAGGCTGGCGATGTTTCAGTGCTGTTACAGCATCAAGGTTTGGGCCAGTACCAAGGGCGCCTGACCAAACCGGTTATCGGCAAGCGCCAACTGCAAATTCAACCGATCGGTGAAAGCGTCAATTGGCGACTGCACGGCTCGGGCATAGTCCCCCCCGCGTCCGCCTCGATGATTTTACTGCCCAAGCAACAATGAGCTCTACAAACTGCTTCCATTGTGGCTTGGTCAATCCGGACGAAGCCTTTGAACTCAATGTGCTAGGCGACGCTCGCTTTTTCTGTTGTCTGGGATGCCGCGCCGCGGCTCAAATGATAGTCGCGAGCGGCTTAGGCGAATATTATCGCTTTCACCAACCCGACCAACAGCCCGTCGACACCGCCCTGAGCGACAAACAACAACAGGCCTTATTAGTCTATGATCGTGATGATGTTCAGAATGAATTCACTACTCGGGCGAGCGATGGGCGCAAGACGGCGATCTTTTTAATTGAAGGCATCAGCTGTTCAGCCTGCACTTGGTTGATCGAAAAGCGCCTGCAACAATTGGCGGGGGTTAGCTACGTCGCGATGAATGCCGCGACCCATCGCTTATCGATTGAGTGGCAGCCTGGCGACGTCAAACTCTCCGATATTTTCAAAAGTCTGTTATTGATCGGCTATCGCGCAGCACCCTATCTGCCCGATGCGGCCGAACTGGCCCGAGCGCGCACCCAGCGGCAATTTATTCTGCGTCTTGGAGTTGCCGGAATCGGTATGATGCAAGCGATGATGAATGCCGTCGCGCTTTATTCGGGCGATATCAGTGACAGTCATGAACGCTGGCTGTGGTGGACCAGCTTGCTGCTGACCTTGCCGGTGATCCTTATTTCCGCCTGGCCCTTTTTTACCGCGGCCGGCCATGCCCTTAAGAACCGTCAATTGTCCATGGACGTCAGCGTCAGTATCGCGATCTTAAGTGCATTTCTGGCCAGTGTTTGGGCCACTGTTACCGGCCAGGGTGAGGTGTTCTATGAATCGGTCAATATGTTTACCTTTTTCCTCGTTCTGAGTCGATTTTTGGAATTTCGCGCTCGCACCCTCTCCAATGCGCAGGGCAATACCCTGGTCCGAGTTCTGCCAGCAACCTGCAGCCTAGTAGAGGGCGGCACGGTGCGTGAAACATCGATTCGCGACCTAATTGATGGCCAGATCATTCGGCTCTTAGCCGGCGAAACCAGCCCCTGTGATGGCACGGTGGTGCGCGGCCAAAGTGAATTTGACGAATCCAGTTTCAGCGGTGAATTCAGAGGTCGTGCGAAACAACTCGGCGATCCGGTACTGGCGGGAACCATCAACCAACTGCAGTCGGTTGATATCCAGGTGCAGCATATGACCACCGGCAGCGCCGTTAATTTCCTGCAACAATTGGTCGATCGCGCCAGCGCTGAAAAGCCACGCATCGCCGAGCTGGCCGACCGGGGTTCACGCCAGTTTATCCTGTCGACTCTTTTGGTTTCGCTGCTGATTGGCCTGGTATGGCTGTGGCTCGATCCAGATCGGGCCTTCTGGGTGGTAATCAGTGTGCTAGTGGTCACCTGTCCCTGTGCGCTCAGCTTAGCAACCCCAACGGCACTGGCGCAATCCATGGCACAGCTCAAGCGCCAAGGCTTTGTGATAACCCGAGGTTATGTGTTGGAACGCCTGGCGCAATTGACTGAGGTGGCATTCGATAAAACCGGGACCTTAACTGAAGGCCGATTTGAGCTCAGCGACTTTAATCGCGATCCCAATGCCGATCGTTGGGCATTTTCCGAGGCGCGATTAAAATACATCTGTGGCGCGTTAGAACAGTACAGCGAACATGCTATGGCCAACGCCTTAAAACCCTTAACTGCAGAGTTCAGTGCATCGGCTCTGGTCATTGAGGCGGTCGAAACGGTTCCGGGCGCGGGCATCCAGGGGCAATCTGAACTGGGTTTATGGCGCTTGGGTTCGGCAGCCTTCACCCACCAAGACGAAGCGATACAGACCGAGGGGACTCGTCTCTACCTGACTTGTAATGACCAGCTAATGGCCACCCTAACCCTGACAGACCGACTGCGCAGCACGGTAGCGCCGCTATTTGATACGCTGACGGGATTACAGATCCGCAGCCATGTCTTGACCGGAGATGCCAACCCCCTAGCCGAGGCCAGATTGCGCACGGCCGGACTCAACGGCCAGTTTCTTGCTGGTTGTACACCCGGCGAGAAGTTAGCCTGGGTCGAACAGCGTGCCGCCAACTCTCTGGCAGTAGTCGGTGACGGCTTAAACGATGCACCCTTCCTAGCCGGTGCCTCGTTGTCTATTGCTATGTTGGAGGCAACCGATTTAACCAAGACCCAAGCCGATGTGCTGCTGTTCACCAACGACCTGCAAGTGATCGCCCACGCGATCGGTGTCGCGCGGCGCACCCAGAAAATTATTCGTCAAAACCTGGCCTGGGCGCTGCTTTACAATCTTATCGCCCTGCCGATCGCGGCCCTGGGATTGGTCGCTCCGTGGCAGGCCGCTATTGGGATGTCGGTGAGTTCACTGTTGGTGGTTGGTAACGCCAGTCGTTTGAGGAAATAGCTGTGGATATACTGTTACTCTTGATACCGGCAAGCCTATTTTTGTTGGCGGTTGCCGGACTGCTGTTTTGGTGGTCGGTGCGCAGTGGCCAATACGACGATCTGGACAGTCCAGGCCAGCGCATTCTGTTTGAGGATGACGACCATATGGTACCGAAGCCAGACAAGGAGCAGGATAGTGACGACTGATTTACTCGCCGCGTTCTTGATCGGCCTAGTGTCCGCGGGCCATTGCATGGGGATGTGTGGCGGCCTTATGGTAGCGGCCGGACTCAACTCAACTCGCCCGATTCTGACGGCCTATTATAGTATCGGCCGGGTCACCACCTATGTTTTCCTGGGGACGCTATTTAGCTACTTTGCCCACCTACTGCCCAGTCATACCCTGCCGTGGCTTAAGGTCTTGTCTGGTTTGCTATTAGCGTTAAGCGCGCTCTATTTTTTGGGGTGGAACCGATGGCTAAAGAATTTTGAACAGCTTGGCTTCCCACTGTGGCGACGTTTGCAGCCCCTAAGCAAGAAACTGCTGCCGATCGATTCGGCGCGAGCGGCCTATGGCATCGGTCTATTATGGGGCTTTATTCCCTGCGGACTGATTTACACCGCCGTCGCATTTAGCCTGGGTATGCCCAATGTCCTGCAGTCGGCTCTGGCCATGCTATTCTTTGGCTTAGGCACGCTGCCGGCAATGGTTGGCTCGGCGTTGATGGCCAACCGCATCCGACCCTGGTTGTATCATCCGAAAGTAAAGTTTGTGCTCGCCGGCATTATGCTCTTGTTTGCCGGCACCCTTTGGCTTGATGCCTACCAAAACCTGAGGTAACTGATGAATTATATATTCGGCTATGGCAGCCTAATTTGCTCCGATAGTCGCAGCCGAACCGGCGTGTCGGGACCGGCTCATCCGGTCGAAGTACAGGGCATTGCGCGCAAGTGGTCGGTCCATGTGCCGGATTATGCCGCGACGGCCGTGGGCGCGCACAGTGATGCGCATGCGCACTGCAATGGCGTGTTCTTTGCCGTCGATGAGGATAACCTGAGTCGTTTTGATGTCCGAGAACAGGGTTACCGGCGGATTCAGGTGCCATGGGCCTCGGTCGAGGCCATGAGCACCTCAGCATTGCCAGTATTGGGCACCTTATGGGCTTATGTCGGCACCAGTCAGGCCGCGCCGCATGCCGAGCGACCGATCATGCAAAGTTATCTGGATGTCATCCTCAACGGCTGCCTAAACTATGGTCCCGACTTCGCCCGGAGGTTCACCGAACTGACCGGTCAATGGCAACATTTGGTCGATGATCGGACCCAGCCAACCTATCCGCGCGCGCTGAAGTCGCATGATCGCCTGCCCGAAATCGATCAGGTGATACTCGAGCATCTGCCTGATTTATGGGCACAAAAACAACAATTGGCTCAGAAACCCTAAATAAATATACCGCGGCGTCGGGTCAATCTGGCTCTAAATGAGGTCTTTTTTGGTCAATTAGCTGGAAAACAGCTGAAAAAGATCTGTTATAGGTGAAAACCATTTACTGGCCTGACCTGGCGTGTTATCAATCTCGGCAAATTATCCCCTATTAGTTGTCAATCACATGTCCCAATCTACCAAACAGATACCGCTCGGCACTGCCACAAGTGACAAGCTTGAACTCTCTAAATTGCAAAAACGCTTGCGCCGCGATACCGGCCGAGCGCTGGCCGATTTCAATATGATTGAAGCCGGCGATAAGGTCATGGTCTGCCTATCCGGTGGCAAAGACTCCTATACCATGCTCGATCTGTTGCTCAGCATGCAAAAGAGCGCACCCATCGACTTCGAACTGGTGGTGGTGAATCTGGATCAGAAGCAACCCGATTTCCCTGAAGAAATTTTACCCAACTATCTACAAGCCCTCGGCGTGCCGTATCATATTCTTGAGCGGGATACCTACTCGATTGTGATGGATACGGTCCCAGACGGGAAAACAACCTGCGGGATCTGCTCACGTTTGCGGCGCAGCACCCTCTATGCATTTGCCGATCAAATTGGCGCCAACAAGGTCGCCTTAGGTCATCATCGAGACGACATTATTGAAACGCTTTTCCTCAATATGTTTTACGGCGGCAAACTCAAGGCCATGCCCCCGAAGCTGCTCAGTGACAGCCAAACCAATGTTTTAATCCGGCCCTTGGCCTATTGTCGGGAAGCCGACATTGCCCGATTCTCAAGCCTGATGAACTATCCTATTATTCCCTGCAATCTCTGTGGCTCTCAAGATAGCCTGCAACGTCAGGCCATAAAAACCATGTGCCAAGATTGGGAAGCGCAGTTCCCCGGTCGGATCGAGAGCATTCAACGCTCGATGGCTAATGTTTCATTATCACAACTGTCGGATCGCGAGCGTTTCAACTTTACCGATCTGCGCGCCAGTGGTATCCCGCTCGTCGCCACCGATGTTGATCAACCCTATGCGCCTTTGGCCAGCACCTTGGTTAAGACGTGGAGGCCTGAATAAAACGATAATGCAATAGATCAGTGTTAGGAAACACAAGCGAAGCAAAACTGTAGTATGCTTAAATTTCATTAAGCTTTACCGCTCGGAGCCTTGTCATGGGTTTAACCACCGCCTGTAAAAACTGCAGTCTTCATCCACTCTGTTTACCGTTGGCCTTATCGGTTGACCAAATGGACTCTCTGGATGCGATCATAAAGCGAGGCCGCCCGTTGCAAAAAGGAGAGCATCTTTTTTATCAGGGCGACGAATTTAAATCTGTCTACGCCGTGCGCACCGGGACGATAAAAACCTATACTTTAACCAACGATGGTGAAGAACAAATTACCGGCTTTCATTTGGCCAGTGAGTTGGTTGGCTTAGAAAGTTACGATTCCATTAACCACCCCTCCTCGGCCAAGGCGCTGGAAACCACCAACGTTTGTGAGATTCCGGTCGATCGCCTGGATGAATTGGCGGGTAAGATGCCCGAGTTAAGACGTCAACTGATGCGCCTAATGAGTAAAGAACTGCGGGGCGAACAACAGATGATGTTGCTGCTCAGCAAAAAAAGTGCAGAAGAGCGTATTGCGTCTTTTTTAATTAATTTGGCCGCACGTTTTAAACGCCGAGGTTTCTCCGGCACGTCCTATCGCCTCACTATGTCGCGTGCCGACATTGCCAACTATCTCGGTTTGGCCGTGGAAACCGTAAGCCGAGTCTTTACCCGTTTTCAAAAGCAAAATTTATTAGAAGCAACGGGCAGCGCTAAAGATATAGTAATCGGAAACTTTGTCGAGCTGACCTCGATGGCCTCCTTGGCCGAGTGCGAACGGATTGAGCTCGGCCTCGACTAAGGCAAGGTTTGCATTCAAGATTCGCATTGTGACCATTAACTGATATGGGTCACCTTCTCCCCCACCGATCTAATTACACTGATCTTTCTTAATCTGTAACTGAGATCAGTATGTACCTTGACGTTGTTGTACTGGCAGGCATCGCTGTGGTGGCTTTGATGATTGCTTTCTTTGCCGGCTTTGGCTATTTCATCTACCGCGATGCGCAAAAAAAACCACCGGCCGATTAGGCCCGATAGTTATCGATATATTGTCGAATCAGCCATCCGGCGATCGAAACACTGGGCGGGTGTTTCGGCAAGTCGTGTATATTAAACCATTGGGCATCGGCAATTTCCCCGGGCGCGGGGACGATCTCGCCAGCCTCAAATTCGGCGTGAAAACCTAACATCAATTGGTTTGGAAAAGGCCAAGCCTGACTGTTTAGATATTGGATATTTTTGATCGTCACGCCGACCTCTTCCTTAACCTCGCGCATAACAGCCTGCTCAGCCGATTCGCCCGACTCGATAAACCCGGCCAATGTACTGTACCAACCCCGCTCCTTGTGATTTTCGCCTTGGGCCAACAACACCTGGTCACCCCGCGTGATCAAGACGATAATGCAGGGCGATATGCGCGGGTAGAACCTGAGGCGACAGGGGCTGCAGCTGAGGGCATTCTCCCCGGCTATCTGGTGTGTCACCTGACCACATTGGCCACAGTATTGATGTTGTGTGCGCCACTCCAATAGGCCACGGGAGCGGGCGCAGAGCATAAAGGCCGTCTCATCGAGATAGGCGATATCGCGCAGTGACGACAGTGACTGATCGGCGGATACCTGACTGACGGATGCGGTGAAATACGCCTTACCGTCCAATAACCCGACAAATTCGCGCGCCGTATAGGGATAAGGTACATCCGCTTCGGCCCAGGCAATCTGCCGATCTTGGGTCAATATTTGCCCCTGATACCAGAGAATAATCTTGCTTTGAGCATCCGATACCGGCGCGATGCCTGGCAATTCAATTTGATGCCTACCCAATTCGTACAGCATAGTGTCTCTTCCCAGTGCAATGGTATCAGTCGAGTGACTTGGTCACTTTCATGATCTCATCTTCAGAGCCAACACTGAAGCCGAAATGTTTCGCCAGACCAAGCATGGCGCCATTTTCGGGGAGTACATCGGCGACCAGTCGACTGACTTTAAGACTCTTTCCGTAACGCACGGTCTTGTCCATCAACAGCCCTGCCAGGCCCGTTCCTTGTGCCTCAGGGGCCACCATGATGGCGAACTCCAGTTCATTATGGTTTATGTCGAGCCACAGACGCATCTCGCCCAGGATGCCCCGTTGGTCCTCTGCGACAAACACCATTTCGCGCCGATAATCGATTTGACTCATGGTCGCTAATTCCAAATGTTCAAATTTCAAGCGACTGTAAAAAAAGCGCAAACGCAAAGCCTCGGCGTCGAAACGGCCAAAGAAGGCCTTCAACTCCGGCTCATCTTCACCGCGAATCGGTCGAATGAGCATGGCTAGACCGTTCTTCAGCACGCAGTGTTCCTCCAGTTCCGCCGGATAGGGGTTCAAGGCCGGACTAACCTTATCCCCAATCGACGCGGCAACCCCCAGAACCACCGGCAGGCTGTTATTTTGCAACAGCAGATTCACTTCCACGCCCATCAGACGCGGGTTATCGATCACCATCTGCGACAAGCCGATAAGATGCTGAATCAAGCGCTCCATATCGTCGACTAGCTGCTCACTGCGCTCTAACAGCACCTGATAGCCATGGGTTTTTTGAATGAGCTGCTTCGCCAGCGCTGAGTTCAGTGGCACTAGGGCCACCTGTCGATCGACTAACATATCGGCGTGAGAGCCTCCCTCACCGATGAAGATTAATGGGCCATAAGTGGGATCTCGGGTAATACCCAGGCTGAACTGAATGGCATCAACCTTACGCCGCATCGGCTGTACCGCCCAACCGAGTATTTCGGAATCGGGCAGGCGGCGATTTTTTTCCCGCGTTAATTCCACACTGGCAGCGCGCAAGGCCGCTGCATCGGCCAATTCTATCTTGGCGCCCCGCCAACGCGCCGCAGGCACATTCTGGTAGGCAAAAGGATAGCTATAGGTCTGGTGTACCAGACGTAAGGCGGCAGGGAAAAAGCGCGGAGTCAGGCGCGTCAGCAGTCGTTCAAAATCGGTATCGAAGGTGCTACCGACCAGCTTAAAGCCGTAACCGCGTAAAAGCTGACGCGCTTCTGGCCAGGTCAGATAGGTACGCCGATCTTGACGCGCCTGAGCGATCACCCGCTCAGCCTGATCCCGGTCGGGCGCGAACTCTAAGGCATCACTGCTGGGAGTTTCGCGCAGCCGCTCCTGCGCATGCGCATGTCGGGACAATGTCAGATAAGCGTTAACGCCCTCTGTGGGCGAATCAAAATTCAGCAACCCGGCACTATCGAAGGCTTGACGGGCACTTTGGGTGGTCAGGCCGCCGAGAAAACAGGTTAATACCAGGCGTCGACTGCGCTTAATATACTTTAGTAAGGCCGGCGCTAAATCGGCGCTTACCGAGCGGCGATTCGGGCTGTGAATCACCAGAATGGCGCCCAGGCCCGGTTCGGTTTCCAGTGCTTTTAGGCACGCGACATAATCTTCACCGCTGGACTGGGGCGGCAGCACCGCAGGGTTGCCACCCGTTTCGCTGTGAAACCAGGTCTGGCTTTGGATCAGTTTGGCACTCGGCGGCGGAGCCAATTCACCCTGATTTTTCAATAGATACTGGCGCGCCAACATTGCCGTACCCAAGCCATTACTGACGATGGCTAAGTTCCGATGATAGAGCGGGCGCGATCGCGCCAACACCTCTAAACCCTGAAACAGCCCATCAATAGTGTCGACTTGGAGCACACCGGCACGGGAAAAGAATTCGGCATCAACCTTATAGACGTCCGAAATGCCATTGGCCACCGCGCCCCGATTATGGGTTCGAATGGCCAGTACTTTCTTTGACCGCGATGCCGCACGCAGTGCTGTTAACAGGCGATTCGCATCGCGGATCTGTTCCAAATGAATCAGGATGGCCTTAACCCGCCGGTCAGTGGCTAAATGATCCACGACATCGGAAATACGAATATCGGCGCTGGCGCCGAGGGTTAAAAAATGCGAGAAACCAATGCCGCGCGCGCCGGCCCAGTCGAGCAAGGCCGCGCCCAGAGCGGCAGAATGGCCGACATAGGCGGCACTGCCCGGTAGCGCATCGAGGTGGCTGTAACTGGCATTGAGCTTATGATCGGGTACCAGTATCCCCAGGCAATTGGGGCCCATCAGACGGATATTCAGTTCTTTTGCGATGCGGGCGATCTTTTCATTGTTTTGCGAACTGAAATTCAGCTGCCGTGCCAAACCGCCCGTCAAGATCAAGGCGGCGCGAATATTTAGCCGACCCATCTGGCGCAGCACCCGCGGAATGGCCGCCGGCGGCACACAGACAATGGCCAGGTCGATCGAATCGTTGATGGCGCGCAGATAGCGCACACAGGGCACGCCAAACACCTGCCCATAGCCTTTTAAATTCACAGCATAAATAGGGCCGGCAAAACTTGAGCCCTGCAAATTTTGCAACACCAAACCGCCCATACTGCTGTCACGCTCTGATGCGCCGATGACGGCGATGGATTTGGGGGCAAAAAAAGGGCTAAGATCGGGCATTATTAAACCAAAGTCGGAATGCTAAGCCTTTACTCTAGCCTTATACTGCAAGGACATTCAATGGCTTAAATCAACCATGACAAAAACAGCCCTGATTTTCCATGAACATTGCGAGCTGCATGATATGGGCGAGGATCATCCGGAATCGCCGCGCCGCACCCAAGCTATTCGTGAACAGTTGATAAAGACGGGCCTGATGCCGGACTTAGTGCAGCTGCGGGCCGAGCAGGCCAGCACAAAACAGGTGCTCCGGGTTCATCATCAGACCTATGTTGAGCAGCTCGACCGGATCAGCCCGAAACAGGGCCTGGTGCAGGCTGATCCGGACACGCTGATTGGGCCCTATACCTGGGAGGCCAGCTATCGCGCGGCGGGCGCGGGCGTGCAGGCGGTCGATGGCATTCTGAATGGTGAATTCGATCGCGCCTTTTGCGCGGTGCGTCCGCCGGGACACCATGCCGAACCGAATGTGACTATGGGCTTTTGTTTTTTTAACAACGTGGCCATCGCCGTCGAACACGCTATTAAACATCATGGCTTAAAAAAAGTGGCGATCATCGACTTCGATGTTCATCAGTGTAATGGCACCATTGAAATGTTTCAAAACCGTCCCGACGTGGCGATCTTTACCAGCTTCCAACACCCCTTTTATCCCAATAGCCATTGGGCCGCCGAGCATCCCCATATTCATCTCACGCCAATGGTGGCCTACTCAGACTTTCGCGATGTCAAACTGGCCTGGCAGGAACAATGGCGTCCGGCCTTGGTGGCCCACCAACCGGAGATGATATTTATTTCCGCCGGTTTTGATGCGCACACTAAAGACCCGATGAGTCAGACTAATTGGCAGAGCGAGGATTTTTACTGGCTCACCGACGCGATTGTGACGCTGGCCAATGAACTGTGCGCCGGCCGCATTGTGTCGGTACTTGAGGGGGGCTACCACTTGGCCGCCTTGGCCGAAAGCGCGGAACTGCATATCCGCCGTTTAACGGAGGAATAAGCAGTTCCGGCAAGTGGGTCTATTCGTCGAGCAAGTCTCTATAGATAAACTCTTGGTCTGGTTCTTCCAGACTGATTTGACCTAGAGCGCCAGAACGTAAATCCTTAAGCACGACTTCGCTAACCTTGTGCCAATCGACCTCGCGGCCTCGAACGCAGGCGCGACTGCGCGCGATCGCTTCCATGCAGGCCGTCGCGGTATCGGGCACCGAGGCCAGTTTATAACGACCAATCAGGGCTTCCGGATAACGCTGAATCAAATAATCCACGGCGAACAGCGCTATGTCCTCATATTCCACCGCAGTATCTCGAATGGCGCCGCTGGCGGCCAATCGATAACCACCCAGTTCGCTTTCAGGGGAAGGCCACATAATTCCCGGCGTATCCATCAGGGTAAAATCATTAGAAATCTGAATGCGTTGTTGATTGCGCGTGACGGCCGGTTCGTCGCCGACTCGAGCAACCTTTTTGCCCGCCAAACCGTTGATCAGGGTCGACTTACCGACATTCGGAATGCCCACCACCATGCTCCGCACCGGCTTGGCGATACCACCACGATGTGGCGCCATTTGCCGACAAAAATCAGGAATTTTCGCCAATTGCTTGCGATCGCTCATGACCATGGCGACCACCATGATATCTTTTTCCTGGGCTAGGAATGATTGCCATTTGGCAGTCACCAAAGGGTCGGCCAAATCGGCCTTACTGAGCAAGCGAAGTACCGGCTTGTCGCGCCTGATCTTGGTCAAGATTGGATTCATGCTCGAATGGGGGATACGAGCGTCCAGGATCTCGATAACGACATCGATTTTAGGGATTATTTCACTGATCTGTCGACGGGCCTTAGCCATATGGCCAGGAAACCAATTAATTTTTGCCATTCAGCGAAACACTCAATCAAATTAGAGCGGCATTATACCACATCATTGTCGGCAACCCTGAAGTCCTCCGGTATGCAATATGGCTATTTTTCGATTGTGCAGGTGTGGGTCGACGGTTAATTGGGACTCGAGAGCGTAAAAAACCTTAGCGGTATAGACCGGATCCAGGGCGATACCGGACGCCAGGCTAAATTGCTGACTGAATGTTCGCTGCGCTGGACTGAGCTTGCCGAACCCCGGACCGGCAAAATCGGTCCACAGGCTGTATTGTTCAGAGCCAAGCGATAGGGCCGCCATCTTGGTCTGCAGGTCCTGATAGTTATCGGCATCCCTAAAGACAGGAACACCGACAACAGACACTTTCGCGGGTGCGTGCGTGGCCAACCCGGCGAGCGTACTGCCAGAGCCCACCGCACAAACCACCAGATCGGTGTCCGGGTCAATGCCTTGCCACCAGAGTCCGCTACCCTTGATGCCCTCTGCAGACCAGCCGCCTTCATTGACCCGCATCGAATTCGGATAGAGCGACAACCATGGCTGCCAGAAACCATCAGTATAGCGCTCTTGATAGGTCTGCCGATCGACAAAATGCAGCTCCATGCCCCAACGTTGACAGTCGAGCAAGGTCGGCGTTAAGACCTGGGCCGCATAACCAAGCACTAAACCAACTGATTGCAGGCCGGCTTCCCGGCTGGCCCAGGCGAGCGCATGCAGATGGTTAGAGTAACGCCCGCCGACACTGATAAGGGTTTGCAGACCGCTATCTTGGGCAGCCTCCAGCAGAGGCTGGAGCTTATAAAGTTTATTGCCGGAAACCACTGGATGCAGCAGATCACCGCGAATTATTGAGACATTGGGGCGCTGGGGCCAGGCGGATTGGGTCAAGCTGGGTAGACTGGCAAAGATACTCTGGACTGACCGCACTCAGCTGCTGCGCCGGAATTGGGTGACATTGCCGCTGTCGAGTCGGTGTTTAGTGCATCGGTTGTTAACGCCGATTTGATAGTCAGAGGGGGTGTCAATACGCTTCACCGGCACACCACATTGTTCGCATTCAGAGCCATCATAGTGCACTAACCAGCTTTTATAATGTTCCAGTGTAACACTGCATTTCTGTGCGGCGAAACTCAAGGGCTTATCGAGATAGTCTTCGAGTTGTCGGGCCGGCAAGCTGATATGGCCGGCACCGGGATGATAGGCAACAAAGACCAACTCCAGCTTTTCCATTTTCTCATAGACTTCGACATTGGCCACCGCATTGTCTTCTGCCTCGATTCGATCGCGTTTGAGTTGTTCATTTTCACGCTGAGACTCTCCTAATCGTTGTTCAAGATCTTGGGCTTGGAACTCGAGGGTTTTCCGTAATTCTTGGGTTTTAAAACTGGCACTGGTCAGGCTTTTCAGTGACTGTGTGGACTCGGCCAACGCATGACTTGCTTGATCATACTGTTTGCTTAAGCGCTCGTAATCGACCGACTGACTCACCCACCTGGCCTTGAGGTCGCTCGCTTCTGCTTGCTTCTGGTCGATTAGGGCGCGTAGTTCGGCCAACTCACTGGACGTTGAATCGCTGTGGACAACAACCTGTCGTTGATAACCCTCTATTTGGTCCGTCAGTGCGCTATTAGCCCGTCTATATTTCGCCAGTTCATCGTTCTGCTCCTCCATTTCCAGGGCCTGAAGGGTTAGCCGTTCTTTTAATTCGATGCTTAGCCGAGTTTTATCATCGTCGGCCACACGTTGATTGTGTAACAGCTCTAGATGCTCTTCCTTGAGGCTATTAAACTGGTCCTTGTGGCTCTCAGCCTGCTCTTGGGCTTGGATCAGGTCCCGTTCGAGTCGAGTATTTCGGGCCTGCATTTTCTCCAACAAAACCTTGTTGTGGTTGGCCTGTTGCTCTAAGTCCTGACCATGATGTCGATAGCTCTGCGCCTCATTACGCATGGCGCGCTTTACCTGCTCAATCTCCACGCGATACTTTTCCTCCATAGCTTGAATCGTCTGCTTCTGACGCTGAATCAACAGATCGACCTTGGCCTGAAATTCTCCGGCCTGCGCGCGCAATTTTTCCGTGCCGCTTTGTGCTGTCAGTTGTTGCGAGGATTGCCAGTCAGAGGTGTCAACCGGATCGCACATCAGCGGGACCTCAATCTCCGGTTCGTTGAGCTGAGCGGGCGCGGGTGTCGGCGCTGACAAAATGGGGATGGTATTTAATTCGTCGTCGGTGATAAGACCGAGTTTATTACGCGTTACGGCCTCTTGTAGCAGGCAAAAATGATCAATGTCACGTTGATTAGGCTCCCATAATTCTCGCTGGTACCAGGACACCGAACATTGGCTCCGGCAGGCAAGCCGAATCGGGCCAGCACCTAGATCAGGGCCGGGGCCCGCATTCTCAGCTAAATGGCGCAGCGGTATGTTCCAATCCTCATCGGCGAAACCGCGTTCATTGAATTCGATTTGAAAAGTCACAAGACTGTGGACTTTTAAGGACGGAGTTATCTTGACGTAAGCGGCGTAAATCTCCCTATTCGCCAACTCGGTAATCCCCACCACGCCGTCGAGTACCGCTTCGAATTCAGAATAGCGCATCTCTTTTGCGACCACTTTGTTGCCAAAGAAAATTATTGCCTCGAATAGCTCCTTGCTGTTTCTTGCTGCCATATGCTGCCTCAAATGCACTTTTTTGCCCTGTTGTAAATCAGAGCAGACCTTCGATCAGTGTGATCATTCTATGCACACCGCCCCTGAGAGACTGTGACTTGATTAGCAGTTAGTAAAGATGGCCCCACTATTTTGTCAAAATGTGACTTATTTTGCGTTTGAATACACTGTGACTCTCCGTGCTGGGTCTCTGTTGTCCTACTGAGTGTAGTGAATAGGATGGAGTTACGCCTGCTTTCAGGCGCGTTAACACCGTTAAGGGTCGCGCGGAGGCACCAGCTTTACGGGGAACTGTCGACGTTATAACCGGCAAGTTGATCTGTTTTGATGGAGGCTGTGCAGTAGATGTTTTGGGCCTTGAGGCCATGGAGCAGACAACAAAATGTTATTAAACAGTTGGATCCGGACAAAAAAGCTTTAGCAGGGGGGATGAATCAGAACAGACTTGAGAAAAGTATTGGCGGAACGGACGAGACCGATGGTCCGGCATTCCGGC
>NZ_CEYAVF010000003.1:0-8651 GCF_982785585.1 Reinekea sp.
AAAACCAAGGCACTATTGTTGGAGTTGGCGGCTCAATAGGCCCTAGGCCGCGCGCACAAAGAACAAAAAAAGCCCGCTTGCGGGCTTTTTTTGTTGTCATACCTGAGGGTTGAAGCATTAGTGAGCGTGTAAATGGCTCTGTAGCATTTCTGCGGCATGAGCACGCGTTTGCGCCGTGATATCGATGCCGCCGAGCATGCGCGCGATTTCATCGATGCGTTGGTCTGCTTGCAGTTGGTGGATATGAGTACTGGTGGTTTCCAACCCCTGGACCTTTTGCACAATGCAATGGTTGTGACCCAAAGACGCGACTTGCGGTAAGTGGGTCACGCAGATTACCTGACCCCGGGCACCAACCGACCGCAGCATATGGCCCACTATTTCTGCCGTGGCACCACTGATGCCGACATCCACCTCATCAAATACTAAGGTAGGGATGGTCGAATGTTCGGCACAGACCACCTGAATTGCGAGCGATACGCGTGACAATTCACCACCGGAAGCCACCTTAGCCAAGGCTTGCAATGGCTGACCCGGGTTGAGGCTGATGAGGTATTCGACCTGATCGATGCCGACGGAGGAGGCGCGTCCCTCCGGATTAAATTGTAGGCTAAACTTGGCACCGGGCATGGCCAGTTGGTTCAACTTCTCAACGACCTCCTCAGCAAAGGTGCAGGCCTTCTTTTTGCGCAGTTTGGACAGGGCGGTTGCCAGTTTAATATAGGTCAGCTTGCGACGCTCGACATCGTCGCTCAGGCCAACGAGCAATTCGTCATCGTTTTTCAGCTCGGCGAGCTCGGCGAGCAAAGTTTGTTGATGCGCGACCAAATCGGGCGAATTAACCCGATGCTTTCGAGCCAATTCATGGATTTGATTGAGCCGTTCCTCAATCTGAAACCGGGTTTCGTCATCAACCACAAAACTCTCGATATAGCTGTTTAGATCGTGGCTGCTTTCCTCAATTTGAATCAGAGCACTGTCGAGCAAACTTAAGGCATTGGTCAGGTGCGTTGAACTGTCGTTCAAACCCTGCAATAAATGTAAGGCACTTTTTAACTCTTGGGTCAGATCAATATCGCCATCATCGCCCAGCTTGCTTAACGCCGAATGAGCGCCCGCTAATAGCACAGTACTCTTATCTATCCGTTTGAAATCGGCCTCGAGTTGCTCGACCTCACCGTCCTGTAAATCTAACTCTTCTAATTCATCGCATTGGTATTGCAGCAGCTGCAAGCGTGCGTTTTTCTCGGCGGTGTTTTGCACCAACTGTTTCAACTTACGATCGAGGCCCTGCCAACTGACCCAGGCGTCCTTGACTTGCGCTGTTTTAGCGCCCAGACCGGCATATTCATCGAGCATGCGAAGGTGGGTATCAGTGCGCATCAGCGACTGATGGGCATGTTGGCTGTGGATATCGATGAGAAACTCGCCCAGTGTTTTAAGTTCGGCCAAGGGCACCGGTTGACCATTGATAAAGGCCCGCGATCGACCGTCACTGGACACTATGCGACGCAAAATGCACTCCACGCCATTATCGAGATCGCGTTCGAGCAACCACTTTGCCGCCATCGGGATCCGCTCGACGCTAAAGGATGCGACCACTTCGGCACGCTTTTCACCATGGCGCACTATGTTGCTTTCGGCGCGATCGCCCAAGGCCAGATTCAGGCTGTTAAGCAAAATTGACTTACCGGCACCGGTCTCGCCCGAGATCGAGGTCATGCCGGGCTGCCAATCGATGTCGATATTATCGGCAATGGCAATATTTCGGATCAATAGATTCTGCAACATGGTGGAATTCCTTGTGGTCGTATACTGTATATGTATACAGCTAAGCTGGTTATCGATCAAGTTGTTTGTACCAGCGAACACTAAAAAAGCCTTGAACTGCTGTTTTTAACACAGTTTTATTGGTTCTAGCGTGCAAAGCCCCCTTGAAAAGAAAGGGTAAACCCCAATTAAATCCGCCGTCAGTTAAGTTCAGTGTTGAGTGGATAGGGTAAGCAATGACCAGTGAAGATAAGTCAGTTGAAGAAATGCCAGTAAATGAGCCCGTTAGTCCTGAGGATGTGACGGTGGAAGACGTGATGGCCAGCGAAAGCGAAGCGTCGAGTGATCTGGTCGTGCAATTAGCTGCTGCTCGAGAAGAAGCCAGCAAAATGCGCGACCAGTACCTACGCTCGGAAGCCGAAATGGCTAATCTGCGTCGCCGGGTCGAGAAAGATGTCGAAAACGCGCATAAGTACGGGCAGGAAAAACTGTCCCGCGAGCTGCTAGCGGTGGCAGACAATCTGGAACGAGCGGTGTTATCGAGCGAAAGCGAGAGCGCCGACCTGGTATCGCTCAAAGAGGGGGTCGATCTCACCCTAAAGGGCCTGAAAGACCTCTTTATTAAGTTCAATATCGAAGCTATCGATCCGGAAGGCAATCCTTTTGACCCACAATTGCACCAAGCAATGACCATGGTCGAAAACCCGAACGTCGAACCCAATACCGTGATAGCGGTGATGCAAAAGGGCTATCTGCTCAATGGCCGGCTTATTCGCCCAGCCATGGTGATGGTCAGCAAGGGCGGCACTGCTGCCAGCAAAACGATTGATGAAACAGCCTGATTTACGCAGCGTCAGGACTTGAAATATATTTGATTGCTCACATATCGTTGAGCACGCAAGAACGAACTTTTACGGAGTAAATTAGAATGGGCAAAATCATCGGTATTGACCTGGGCACGACCAACTCGTGTGTATCGGTCCTGGAAGGCGGCAAGCCTAAAGTTATCGAGAATTCTGAAGGCGATCGCACCACACCATCGATCGTTGCATACACAGATGACGATGAAATCCTCGTCGGTCAGTCTGCCAAGCGCCAAGCCGTTACCAACCCCGCCAACACCGTTTATGCGGTAAAGCGTTTGATTGGCCGTCGCTTTGAAGACGATGTCGTGCAAAAAGACATCGCCATGGTGCCCTACAAGATCGTCAAGGCCGACAACGGTGACGCGTGGGTTGAAGTGAAGGGCGACAAGAAAGCGCCACCACAGATTTCTGCCGAAATATTAAAGAAGATGAAGAAGACGGCCGAAGACTATCTGGGCGAATCTGTCAGTGAAGCGGTTATCACCGTACCGGCCTATTTTAACGACGCTCAGCGTCAGGCCACTAAAGACGCTGGCCGTATCGCCGGTCTGGATGTTAAACGCATTATTAACGAACCTACTGCTGCGGCACTGGCATACGGCATGGACAAGCGTCGTGGTGACAGCGTCATTGCGGTCTACGACCTCGGTGGCGGTACCTTCGATATCTCGATCATTGAAATTGCTGAAGTCGATGGCGAGCACCAGTTTGAAGTACTGGCAACCAACGGTGACACCTTCCTAGGTGGCGAAGACTTCGACATGCGCATGATTAACTACCTGGCTGAAACCTTCAAGAAAGAGTCGGGTATCGATCTAAAAGGCGACGCCCTGGCAATGCAACGTTTGAAAGAAGCTGGCGAGAAGGCTAAGGTTGAACTGTCCTCTGCCGCGCAGACCGACGTAAACCTGCCGTACATCACCGCCGATGCCAGTGGCCCGAAGCACTTAAATGTCAAGGTCACCCGCGCCAAGCTGGAATCACTGGTTGAAGACTTGATCGAACGCTCATTAGAGCCGGTTCGCATCGCTCTGAAGGATGCCGACCACGATATCTCCGATATCGATGAAGTTATTCTGGTGGGTGGCCAAACGCGTATGCCGATGGTCCAAGCCAAGGTTGCTGAATTCTTCGGTAAAGAGCCGCGCAAAGATGTTAACCCAGATGAAGCCGTTGCTGTTGGCGCAGCCATTCAGGGCGCCGTTCTGTCGGGTGAAGTGAAAGATGTATTGTTGTTAGACGTGACGCCATTAACCCTGGGTATTGAAACCATGGGTGGTGTCTTAACGCCGCTGATCGACAAGAACACCACCATCCCAACTAAGAAGAGCCAGACCTTCTCTACTGCAGACGATAACCAGGCCGCCGTGACCATTCACGTGCTGCAGGGTGAGCGTAAGATGGCCGGTCAGAATAAATCCCTGGGGCGTTTTGACCTTGCCGATATTCCGCCGTCACCACGCGGTGTACCACAGATTGAAGTGAGCTTTGACCTGGACGCCAACGGCATCCTGAACGTCTCGGCTAAAGACAAGGGCACCGGCAAGGAGCAATCGATCATCATCAAGGCCAACTCCGGTCTGTCCGATGAAGAAATCGATCAGATGATTAAAGACGCCGAAGCCAATGCCGAAGAAGACCTGAAGTTTGAACAACTTGCCCAAGCGCGTAACACCGCCGATGGCCTGGTTCATGCCACGCGCAAGTCACTGAAAGAAAATGGTGACAAGGCCACGGACGAAGAGAAAGAAAGCATCGAAGCGGCCTGTGTCGCGGTAGAAGCTGCCATTAAGGATGAAGACAAGGAAGCGATCGACAAGGCTGTAGAAGCCCTGAGCGAAGCCTCTTCTGCATTTTCACAGAAAATCTATGCCGACGCCGCTCAAGAAGCCGGTGCAGGACCCGAAGCCGGTGCCGATGCATCTGCCGAAAGTGCTGACGACGCAGTGGATGCAGAGTTTGAAGAAGTTAAAGATAAGTAAGTGATATCCCGATAACCGGCCGACCGGGCGCACCTTAGCGTGCCGCTTCTAGGCTGATACAGGATGGTTAAATCGCGGGTCATCGACCCGCGTTTTTGTATTGAGTAAGGCAATCAGCATTATGTCACAGCGCGACTATTACGAGATTCTGGGTGTAGCCAAGGGTACCGACGAAAAGGAAATCAAGAAGGCTTATCGTCGTATGGCGATGAAATTTCATCCCGATCGGAACCCGGACGACAAAGAGTCTGAAGGCAAATTCAAAGAGATCAATGAGGCCTATGAGGTCTTGTCCGACAGCCAGAAACGACAGGCCTACGACCAGTTCGGCCATGCTGGTGTCAACGGCCAAGCCGGTCAGGGCGGTCAGGGTGCGGGCGGTTTCAGCGATATCTTTGGCGATGTCTTTGGCGATATATTCGGCGGCAGTGGCGGTCGCGGGCGATCGTCAGTACAGCGTGGCTCAGACCTAAAATACAATATGGAACTCACTCTGGAAGAGGCCGTTCGCGGCATCGAAAAGACTATCCGGATTCCATCGCTGGCCAATTGTGGTATTTGCGCCGGTTCTGGTGCCAAGAAGGGCACCTCGCCGATCGGCTGCACCACATGTGGTGGTTCGGGCCAGGTGCGCATGCAGCAGGGCTTCTTCGCCGTGCAGCAAACCTGCCCGGCCTGCTCCGGTGCTGGCAAGATCATCAAGGACCCCTGTACCGGGTGTTACGGTCGTGGCGTTAAAGAAGAGACGAAAACCCTCAACGTCAAGGTACCACCGGGCGTCGACACCGGTGATCGCATTCGCCTCTCCGGTGAAGGCGAAGCCGGTCGTCACGGCGGACCGGCCGGGGATCTCTATGTTGAAGTGCATGTGAAGCAGCATGAAATCTTCGAGCGCGACGGGGCCAATCTCTATTGTGAAGTGCCTATCAGCATGACCGAAGCCGCCTTGGGTGGCGAATTGGAAGTGCCGACCCTAGAGGGTCGGGTTAAGCTGAAGATTCCGCACGAAACTCAGACCGGTAAACTCTTCCGTTTGCGCGGCAAGGGCGTTAAGCCAGTTCGCGGCCAAGCCGTTGGCGACCTGATGTGCCGTGTGGTGATCGAAACGCCCGTGCATTTGACGGCTCGGCAAAAGGAATTGTTGCAAGAGTTGCAGCAAAGTCTCGAGGGCAAGAAACACTCACCGCGCAGCAAGGGCTGGTTTGACGGGGTGAAGAAGTTCTTCGACGAGGTCTAGGCCTGTCAGTGCCACCCAACCAGGGTCTCTGATCGAAAAGAGGCTGGTGAAAAGGCTTAATAGTGCACCAATGGCGCTGTTAGGCCTTTTTTTTTGAACCGAATGTTCCCTATACTCACAGCCGTTAACTAACGAGAGAGCCACAGATGCAAAAAATCATTATCACCGGGGCCGACGGCCGTATGGGCCGAGCGCTTCTGAGTGCGGTCTTGGACAATCCGCAGCTGCAATTGGTCGGCGCCGTGGTTAAGGCCGATTCTAGCCTGATTGGCGCGGATGTCGGTGAACTAATCGGCCGTGGGCGACTGGATATCGCGCTCAGTAGTGATTTGTCCAGCCTACTCGCCTCCGACACCATTCTAATTGACTTTACCGCGCCACAGGCCACGCTGGACAATCTCGCGGCAGCCCTTAAGCATCGCTCAGGTGTGGTGATTGGCACCACCGGTTTTAACGCCGAGCAACTGATCGAGATGAATAGCTATGCTGATCGACTAGCCGTGGTCTATGCCGGCAACTACTCGGTGGGCGTTAACCTGTCACTGCAACTACTGCGCCTGGCAACCCGAGTCATGGGTGCGGACAGCGATATCGAGATTATCGAGGCGCACCACCGCCATAAGGTCGATGCGCCCAGCGGTACCGCTCTGATGATGGGCGAGGCCGTCGCCGAGGCGCTGGGCCAGCCGTTGCAAGCCTTAGCGGTTACCGATCGCGCCGGTCAAGTTGGCGCACGAGCCCCTGGCACCATCGGCTTCGCGTCCTTACGTGGCGGTGACACAGTCGGTGAGCATACTGTGTTGTTTGCCGCCGAGGGCGAGCGCTTGGAAATCAGCCATAAGGCTAGCAGTCGCCAAACCTTCGCGCGCGGGGCGCTCAAAGCGGCTCAATGGTTAGCCGATCAGGACAAATTGGGCCTGTATAACATGGAAGATGTCCTAGGTTTTCGTTAGGCACCGGAAATTTTCCCCTGCCAGTTGGAGTTAGGGCGGAAGGTTCGACTATACTTAGGGGGTCGGGCCGGCCAGTTAGGTTGATTGTTGATCATAAAAGCACCAAAATTGAACAACTTATGGCCAACTGTTAAGACTCTACTACCAATAAGGCCATTTTGCTCAAAGTGTTGATTTCGACCTGAAAAGCTAGTTAGTCATTCAAAATGACAGTCTACATGAGTTGATTTTGATCAAGGTGGGATTCGATCGGGGGGAAAAGCTTAAATACTGGGCCTTAGGGCGAAAAAAGGGGTTGACCGGACCGTGCCGCTCTGTTTTTATAGTTGGCGATGGCTGTTCGGCTCACCGGCCAGCCCTGGGATAAAAATAAATGACAAGAAGTCTTCTACCCAGCCGATGAGAATCGCCTATCATAATATAGATGACATCTTAGTTAGTTAGTTTGTCACAGTAACGTTTTGACACCGCATGCTTTTTGAGATAATTGTATGCAGGGTTAACGATAACAAGGAAAAGTAATTCATTCCGAATTACAAATCCTATCAATTACTCTGGTCTTTTAACCAGGTTTGATAATAAAAATAGGGGAATCTAATGAAAGCTATTTTTGCAGTTACTGCTCTCGCTGCTGCTATCTCTGGTCAAGCACTTGCGGCTGATACAGAAACAACTACAACTTTTTCCGGTGCTCTGGATGCTCGTGTTATTTATAACATGGCTGGCGCTACCGAAGTTCTGACTCCTCTTGATTCTACTTTCGACGTAGATTTGAACGATGATGATGACTTCCTATATGGCATCTCTATGGAAGTTGCTGTAACAAACGGTCCTTTTTCTGGCTCTTTAGGTATTGAGTCTGACGAAGATACTGGTGTTACTGCTACTCTGGGCGACTTAGTCGTTACTGACGGCAACCTGTCCTTCGGTCAGGTTGGCGGGCTTATGTCTACTGATGAATACATCGATGCCTCTGTTACTATGGCCGGTGATGACGACATGGAAGACGGAATTGCCTTCCGTTATGTCGCAGCTGAAGGCGTTACTGTTCAGTTGGGTGGCGATGAAGCCAACACAACTGGTACTTCTATCATTGCTTCTGCTCAATACGCTGGTGCTGCTGGTTCTTTGGCCTATGTTGTTGAAGGCCAAATGAAGGCTAGTGCACTCGGTTCTGAACTGGGCTTAGACGCGCCGATGTTTGTCGGTGCTGCTGCAACTTACAGCGCTGATATCGCAACCGTTATGGCTGCACTGAACTACACTAGCGACACTGCTGGCGCTACTGATACAGATTATGCGGTTAACGCGACTACTACAGTTGCCGGCGCGACTCTGACTGTTGGTTACTTGGAGCCTAGCACCGAGACTACAGACGACGAAGAGATGTTCGGTGGTGTTTCTTACGCTATTGACGTGATCACATTGTCTGCCGGTTACAAGATGACTACACTTGCTGACGCTGGCGATGAAGTGACTGCTGGTTTGGGTTACTCTGCTGGCCTGATGGCTTACTCTGCAGACGTTACCCTCGGAGAGTTCGATGCTGCTACAGCTTCTGACGCTTTGATCGAGTTGAACGCGACTTACTCTGCTGCTTCTGGTGTTTCTTACTACGGTGATTACGCCATGCAAGGTGACGCGACTAACAGCGTTACATTGGGTGCTAAGTACTCTTTCTAAGTTCAGACTCGTCTGAAACCTAGAACATAAGACCAACCTTCGGGTTGGTTTTTTTATGGGCGAGACCTAATGATAAGCCCAGGACGGCAGCAGTCGTCCTCTCATATCTTGTCTTAAGGTTAGGCGCATTGGTCAGGGATGAACCCTAAACCTGACTATA